>NZ_JACJEW010000017.1:0-92949 GCF_014164315.1 Pseudoalteromonas sp. SG44-1 | reverse complement strand
CGGTAAAATCACCTGACTCAGAAAACACAGGTAAACCGATGTTTGCTTTGGTGCAATACTCTTTTATTCTTTGTATACCGCTGCCCCATTGCTCAACTAAGTCCAGCTCCTTAAACACTCTTGCAATCACCGTATTGCGGATTTCAGAGCGCCCTTTTAGCGCATCATGCATAGTTAATCCATGTGGTAAACCGCCCGGAGAAACAATATTTACAATATCATCGTAGATACCTATTTTTATATCTCGTCCAAAATTGCTGTAATCTCGATGCATCACTGCATTGAGTAATGCTTCTCGAATTGCAGGAAATGGGATCTCAAAGGTATCAGTACGTTGCAACCCCAGTACCTCTGCGCGTAAATGAAGATGGTTTTTTATAAATAGCTCTGCGTTTTCTATTTGCTGAAAAAGATCACCCGTGTACTCTTTTTTATCTAAAAAGATAGACATTGTGTTGCCTTTAAATCGGCTACATTTTATTTCTACATGCTCATAAAAGCCTAATAAGATTAACAAGCCATGTGTGGGGTAAAGCGTATTATTATCGTTTTTTACTAGTTTTAAGCTTAATAATTTTTCTGGCGTTAATGGTTTATCATGCGCTGCAAAACGCTGTTGAAGTGGCGTTAAATCAAGGGTTGATAAATCCACTTCATAGTTAATAAGTGAATCAAAGCTAATATGATTTCGCTGACGTTCAAGCTCTATCACTTGCGCTTGACTGACTACGCGATTAGTCGCACCAATACGTTGATAACAACCCAGCTCTTTGCCTTTACTCTTTAAATAATAAGGGAGTAATGCTCCGCGCTGCACTTCTATCACTAATAACTCAATCCCGTTAATATTCTCTATGTAGATATTAGGTAATAACGTAGGCGCAACTAGTTCATGCATTGTTGAACTAATTTTATCCATCAATTCAAATAGGTCAAAATGTTGCAAACCAATCAGAGTTCTATTATCAGAAACGCCTATAACCAGCTTTCCACCCGCAGAGTTGGCAAACGAAATAATGCTTTTAACCCACTCTTTACTGGTTGGTAATTGCACTTTAAATTCTAAATTTTTGCTTTCACCTTTTTCTATTTCAAGCAATAAAGGGTGTTTATTTTCCATTGCATTGCTCTTCATAATTCTGCGTTTCCACGATTTTGAGGAGTGCTTTACCAAGCCATAATAAGAACGTTTGTAGGGTATTTATAATACCTTGCTCTACAGGTTGTTTGTTTTTACTTGAGAGCAAACGTTCGTAGTAAAGCGTACCAATTTTTCGTTCTAACGCGCGCGCCGACCAGTTTTGTAAAATGGCTTCATCTATATACCAACTGCGTGCAGTTGAATTATCAATCCGTAATAGGGTGCGATAATGCGTCCAGCTTAATTCGAGACGCACTGCGTCTCGTTTTTCAAAGGCGAGATAAAAGCGGCGCATATTACGCAGGTTGGTTATCTCAAACCCTTTACCATAGTCTGTGCTGAGTTGCTGCGATAACCGTTTTAGTGTTGCTTTGCCGTAGGCTGCGCGTGTTTCACCGCCTTGTTCATTCTCTACAATTAAGCGCCCTATTTGCCAATACGTTTGTAGCATGGCGGTATTAACGGTTTGTTTAACTTGCCCACGGGCTTGCTCAACAATGCGGCGAATATCAACTAATAAGTGCTCGTTTTGTGTAGATGGGTGCTCTTTACTGTTAGTCATTACGTTCTTCACTATCGCGCTTTTCAGCAAAACGTTCTTCGCCATAGCCTAAGGCCTGTAAATTTTTACGAATCGCTTTATCAAGTTCATCGGCTTGGTTCATTTGGCTGTAAAGCGTTTGGCTCAGCTCGCTCATTTTAGTTTCGAACGGAATGCCATCGTCTGCTATGTCAGCAGCGCCGACATAGCGCCCAGGAGTGAGTACGTAGTCGTTTGCTTTTATATCGGCAAGAGAGGCTGATTTACAGTAACCGGCAACATCCGCATATTCTTGCTCTTGCTCTTTATTTGCGCTTTGCTCTTTACTTGCGCTTTCTCGCTCCGCGTTTTGTGTGGCAAGCTCTTCGCCGCGCCAAAGGTGGTAGGTTTGGGTAATTTTAGCTATGTCGTCGTTGGTGAGCTCTTTTAAGGTGCGGTTAACCATCGAGCCCATTTCGCGAGCATCTATAAATAGGGTTTCGCCTTGGCGGTCGCGGCGTTTTAGTAGCCCTTTTTCGTTATTACCGCGTTTATCTTTACTTATAAACCACAAACACACTGGAATTTGCGTGGTGTAAAATAGCTGCCCTGGTAGGGCTATCATACAATCGACTAAATCATTTTCGATTATTTTTTGGCGAATATCGCCCTCGCCACTGGTGTTTGAACTCATTGAACCATTAGCCAATACAAAGCCTGCGGTGCCATGCTCGCTGAGTTTTGAGATCATATGCATGATCCACGCATAGTTGGCATTACCGGTAGGCGGTGTTGGATAACCTGCCCAACGGGCATCGTCGACTAGCTCGTTATCGGCGCGCCACTGTTTTTGGTTAAACGGTGGGTTTGCCATAATGTAATCGGCTTTTAGGTCGGGGTGTTGGTCTTTAAAAAAGGTGTCGCCTGCTACATCACCTAAGTTGCCCGAAATACCGCGCACGGCTAGGTTCATTTTTGCCAATTTATAGGTGGTGTTAGTGTACTCTTGCCCATAAATAGACACATTTTTTTGATTACCGTTGTGGCTATTAATAAACTTAAGCGATTGCACAAACATACCGCCCGAGCCACAACAGGGGTCGTAAATTTTGCCTTCGAATGGTTCAATCATATCGGCAATTAGGGTAACAATTGATTTTGGCGTATAGAACTCGCCCCCGCCTTTGCCTTCAGATGCGGCAAATTTACCTAAAAAGTATTCGTAAACACGGCCAACGAGGTCTTCTTCTGTTTTTTCGTTTTGGTTGGCAATGGTGTCGATATTATTAATGGTATCGATAAGCGCTGAGAGCTTACTGGCATCAAGCCCTAAACGTGAAAAGTAGTTGTCGGGCAATGCGCCCGCGAGTGATTTATTGTTTTTTTCAACCGCGTGCAGGGCGGTATCTATTTTAACGGCTATATCGCCTTGCTTGGCGTTGATTTGAATATGCAACCAGCGTGCGTCTTCTGGTAGGTAAAATACGTTATCCATCGCGTAAAAGTCGACCATGTCGATGTATTCGTCACCGTATTCGCTGGCAATGGCTTTTTTACGCCCTTCAAACTTGTCACTAATAAATTTAAGAAAGATTAAGCTTAAAACAATGTGCTTATATTCGGCTGATTCAACACTTCCGCGCAGTTTATTGGCGGCATCCCAAAGGGACTCTTCAAACCCGACTTGTGTTTTTTTTGCGGCTTTTTTTGTTGCAGGCTTTTTTGATGCAGCGTCCATGTGGTCTCTCTTTGCAAGAATATCAATATAAATTATTAGCTTATCATACCGCAAAGGTCGTGCTTTTTTGAGTGTTAATTATAAAATATATGAGGAGGTTTTTATCGATAACAATACGCAATATGCGAGCAGTTTAATTGTTGCGACAGTGTCGCAACTTTAGCCTCGTAACCCGATGAAACATAAAAAACCAATCAACAAACTAACCCATCAACCTTACATACTTCTCGGCCAGTTCATCTATACTTTCACGATGAGCGGGATCGGGCTTTATACAATCTATCGGGCATACACTCACGCAGGTGGGTTTGTCGTAATGGCCTACGCATTCGGTGCACTTTGCAGGGTCGATTTGGTAGATTTTAGCGCCCATATAAATGGCTTCGTTAGGGCATTCTGGATCGCACATGTCGCAGTTAATGCATTTGCTGTTAATTAGTAAAGCCACTCTCTAACCTCATTTATTAGAGCTAGTACTTCTAGCATAAATTTGCAGCCGTAAATTATGCATTTTATTCCGCGTTTTCTTGTTGATCTCAATCAATAAAAATCATAGTAGGTAATCCGCATTCAACCATTCACTTTACAACTAAAAAATGGATACTATAATATCCATTAAACTCATAAAAAAGCAATTTTGGCTATAGTAATGTCCAATCAAGTTCGTGAGGTGCTATTATTAATTATCTATTATTAAGCGAAGGTGATGTGCAGCAAGCCTTTGCTGAGCATCTAAAAGAATGTCGCAAAAAAGCAAAAATGTCACGCGAGGCGTTAGCTAAAAAAAGCACAGTACCTGCTTCTACAATAAAAAAGTTTGAGGTTACAGGGCTTATTTCATTCAGACAGCTATTGCTTTTGTGGCAAACACTCGACGACTTAACTCGTTTATATGACTTAACAAAAGTGCCAGCTCAAAATAAAAATGCGCCAACGTCTATTGATCAGGTGTTAAACAATGGCCTTTAAACCCATAGGTAAGCTAGAAGTAAAACGTACACTATCAGATTCATCAGAATTAATGGTGGGTGTACTTGCTCAAAATAGGCAAGGTGTTTACTTTCAATTCGAGGAAAGTTATTTAGACACATACGGTAATCTTTCGCCATTCTCACTCGCCTTTAATAGAGAGGTTCAGTTAGCACCTAAAAACCCACACAACGGGTTGCATGGGGTCTTTTCTGATTGTTTACCTGATGGGTGGGGGTTACTTCTACAGGACCACGTATTCAGACAAAATAATATAATGCCTAACTTTGTTACCGCTATGGACCGCTTATCTTTTGTTGGCCATTCGGCTATGGGCGCATTATCGTTTACACCTGAAACTCATTATGATGGCACAAATGACAATGAGGCTGGCCTTGCTACATTAGGTCAACAAGCTCAAGCAATATTTGACGGGCAAACAGAAGAAGTACTTTCTGCGTTAGTAGCTGCTGGCAGTTCCGGCGGTGCACGACCTAAGGCTCAAATTTATTTTCCTGACAATAATATACAAGAATGTAGAACAAAGCCTAAAACGGGCGATGATGCTTGGTTAATAAAGTTCACATCCAAAAACCTCGCTTTAGGACATGAGGAAGGGTTATGTGAAGCTGTGTATTTGGATTTGGCTGAACAAACGGGATTAAACCCACCTCAGAGATTACTGGTACCCGCCCCAGAAGGAACCGGTGCAAAGCAATGGCTCGCCTTAAAGCGATTCGATAGGTTTAAATTAATGGGTGATAAAATGGGCTGCAAACATATGCATAGTGCATGTGGCTTACTGGATGCTGATTTTCGCACACCTTCATTAGATTATGAGGATTTAATTAAAGCGAGCCGTGTTTTATGCAAATCACCTGCTGCAGGGCAGTTACAATTTCGTCGAGCTATGTTTAATTTATTTAGCTGTAATCAAGATGACCACAGTAAAAACTGGGCTTTTTTACAAGAAGATTCAGGTGAGTGGGATTTAGCGCCTTTTTATGATGTAACTTTTAGTCCTGATCCTTTTAACGAGCATGCGACTTCATTTGCCGGATTTGGAAAAAACCCACCACTAAAAGCGATTCAAAAGCTGGCCTCTGCAGCTGGTTATGCAAATTGGAAGCAGGTACAAGTGATCATATCTGAAATAGCAGAGATTATTTTCAACTTTAAAGACACAGCTAAAGCACTCGGCGTAAATAAGCAAACGATTAACTTAATAGAGCAACAGCTTGATAATACGTACGCCATGAATAAGCATTTAACTGGTCGCTAATTGTATTCAGCTAATAGCACTTACAAATCAATTAGATTTTCTCTACAAATTTGGGGTTGCAATTTTTACTCTAATTGTTCAAAAACCATATAATTTAGTCGGTAAAGATCTTGAATCAATTATCTGCTTTGTAATTTCATGGTTTTATCTTCTTAATATCTGTAGCAGTTGTAGGTGGGAATTGAATCGCAGGCAATGCAATTTTAATAATCAAAAACAAATATCGTAATAGCTATCAAAAATCTGGTCATAGAGAGTTAGTCCGTGTAATGCTAGTTTTAACAACCTCTTAAAAAAGTGATTATAACTATTATGATAAATTTTACTTTACGACCCTTTGTATTACCCAGTTCTTTGCTGTTTTCGACAGTAAGCTTGCCCTGCATTTAACGCCCCAATTTATTGGGTTAACTAATCTCGATTATCTACAACGAATTACATCTTCTTCAGTAATTCCAGAATTTGCCATGCAGTTATAGAGTTCCTATCGACTCAAGTTTCCTGCACGGCTTAACTAAAAAACAGTTAAATAATTAATATAAATATTTTTTACAGAAAAGGTCTAATTAGTGATAATCACCTACTGAAGTGCTGGTTTTGGGGTTAAGAATAAACCTAAGGAACTAAATTAAGTAACGACGTGTATTTTAAGGGCGACTTTTTCTGATTACTATTTTTACGCAACTATTTTATAATACTAATGGAGTCAACAACTTAAAAAATACATATGATGATTGGAGATAAATGAGTAAAGAAAAGTTAATAGAAGTTAAAGATGACTTAAATATGCTATCGCCTATTTGCTACATTACCAAGTCAATCAACTGGCTTATTGGCAAAGTCTTTAACAACTTTAAAATAAGTTTAATGGTTTATTTAATTGCTTACGTTATTGCTGTAACGGTTGTAAATATACCGATGCTGGACTTTACCCGCATGCAGAAAATATATGTTAGCGTTTCAATACTGGGCTTACCACTTTGTTTGTTCCTTGCTTATATTTTTATAGGAATGGTGTTATTAGCATTATTTGCAAGCAACCCTAAAACCCGCCTTAGTTATGCCATTATCTTAATCGTTATCGCTTTATTTCCATTTATGGTGATCGCAATGGCTGATACTCGTTTACTCCTCATTTTTGGCGTTTATTTATCTGCGGCATTAATTGTTATTAATATGATTATGCTACCAAATTTGGCCTATAAATATAGGGAAAGGCTTATAAAGCACGCTTACTTGTGTATGCCCGTAATTCTTTCAATTGTTGCATTTACTTGGTTTGAATCATCACAGGGGTTTTCGTATGGGCGTATTGATCGCGAAAATTTCACAACCAGCGATCATCAACGTGTGGTTCCTGTCAGTAAATCTGGCGCACAGGGTACGCCTTTTTATACCTGTGATGTCTTTGTTAATTTCAACGGATACCAGTATGAATTTCAAGATATGATCGTACCTAGTAATGGCCACATTGAGTATATTGAAGTTAGACAAGCTGTTTTCCAGCACTTTCAATTACGCTAATGTCTATTGAAAGTGATACCGCGGCTTTGTTTTTCGGCATCACTTTTTATAGGTAATAATCAACCCAAAACTTGGATGATAGATAATTAAAGGTGTTGAAAGCATTAACACCTGTTGTTAACTACAAGCTAACCCGCGATTTGTTTAAACGGATTGCGGGTGTCTTGGTTTTCATCTAGGTTGCGCATTAATATGGCGTGTTCTAAATCGATATTGTCGGGCAGTGGAATTTTTACTATATGCCCTGAGCCTTTGGCATCGGTAATTGCCTCGCCTTTTTTGTTTTCCATGCATTCAAGGGTAAAGCTAATATTACCTTTTGGAGTCATTAGCTCTAATGAATGACCCACACAAAATTTGTTTTTAACATCAATCTCTACCAAGCCATTGCTATTTCGCCCTAATACTTCGCCGACAAATTGCTGCTTAGTCGATACCGAATGGCCGTATTCGTAGTTTTGATAATCTTGATGGGCGTGGCGCTTTAAAAAGCCTTCGGTGTAACCGCGATGGGCTAGGTTTTCTAATGTTTTAAATAAATCAGCGTCGAATGGTTTTCCTGCTGCGGCATCGTCGATTGCTTTACGATAAACCTGTGCTGTACGCGCAACATAATAAAACGATTTAGTCCGGCCTTCTATTTTTAAGCTATGCACGCCCATTTTTGTAAGCTGCTCTACGTATTGCACGGCGCGTAAATCTTTTGAGTTCATGATATAAGTGCCGTGTTCGTCTTCAAACGCTGGCATGTATTCACCCGGGCGGCCTTGCTCTTCAAGCATAACAATATCATTACTTGGTGCGCCGTCGCCAAGAGTAGGAATAACCTGCTGAGGATCAAATTTGTGCACCATTTCACCGGTTTCGTTTTCAACGCCCGGTTTTACATCGTATTCCCAGCGACATGCATTGGTACAGGTGCCTTGGTTTGGATCGCGTTTGTTTATATAGCCTGATAACAAACAACGGCCAGAATACGCCATACATAATGCGCCATGTACAAATACCTCTAGCTCGGTTGCTGGGCAAAGCGTGCGAATTTCACTTATTTCTTCAAGTGATAGCTCGCGGGATAAAATCACCCGCTCTATGCCTTGTTTAGCCCAAAACTGTACACTGGCATAATTTACAGCGTTTGCTTGTACTGATAAATGAATAGCCATATCAGGCCATTTTTCACGCACTAACATGATTAAACCCGGATCTGACATGATCAGCGCATCTGGCCCCATCGCAATTACTGGTTCAATGTCGCGTAAATACGATTTCACTTTGGCATTGTGCGGGGCAATGTTTGATACCACATAAAACTTTTTATTCAGCGCATGCGCTTCATCAATGCCTATTTTTAACGTTTCCAGATCAAATTCATTATTACGTACTCGCAAGCTATAACGAGGTTGTCCGGCATACACCGCATCAGCCCCATAAGCAAAGGCATAACGCATGTTCTTTAAACTGCCAGCGGGTGAAAGTAACTCTGGGGTAAACGAGGTAATAATTGACGACATGCGCGCTCCATACATAAAACTGGGATCAAGCCAGTTGCATGAAAATAACCTGAAAATCAGATCAAGTAATAAAGCGCGGCAGTATATGGTACGTTAAATTAAGATGTTTTGATCGAAATCATAAAACTCACTTTAATTGATTGGCAAACTGGCTCACTGCATCAACGACTTGCTGGGCACCTTTTTTAATATTGCTCATCACAATGCCAGACTCGTTTGACAGCTCTAACCCTTCTTGTGCTTTATCTTCACCTTGCTTAATGGCTTTTACGCTTGACTGCGTTAAGCTTTGATTTTTTTGTACCACTTCAACAATTTCTTCTGTGGCTTTACTGGTTCGAGATGCTAATTGACGCACTTCATCGGCGACTACCGCAAAACCTCGCCCTTGCTCACCAGCTCTTGCTGCTTCAATCGCCGCATTTAAGGCTAGCAAATTAGTTTGATCAGCAATGCTGCTAATACTTTGCACTATGCTGGCAATTAACTGTGATTGTTTATCCAATGCTGATATTTCATCCCCTGCTTGCGACATTTGCACCGCCAGCTCATTCATTACTTTAACCGCTTGCTCAATGACAGCAGCACCTTGATCTGCAAGGTGGTCAGTTTCAGTTGAAGTGCTATAGGCAATATCTGCCGCCTCTGCGATTGCGAGCTCCCGCTCAACTTGCTCAGTAATAACAGTAGCGAATTTAACCACTTTATACAGTTCGTTTTGCTCATTGAAAATTGGGTTATAAGAAGCTTCAAGCCAAACCACTCGCCCATAACTGTCTATGCGTTTAAAACGGCTTGAAACGTATTCGCCTCTTTTGAGCTGTTTCCAAAAGGCTTCATATTCTGGTGAATTAGCCTCTTCTGGTTCACAAAAAATACGATGATGTTGGCCAACAATCTCTTTAAGTGAATAGCCCATTCCCGCCAAAAAGTTTTCGTTTGCTGTCAATACAATGCCATTAGTATCAAATTCAATAACGGCCATGGCACGATGTAATGCTTTAATTAAATCTTGATGCTCACGGGAGGTTTCAATCGTACGCGTTAACACATTAGAATGCAGAGTAAACTCAACTAGCTTACCTTGCTCATCAATGATCGGCTGTAAAATACTTCTTAGCCAGTCTTGTTCACCATTAACATGAACAAACTGCAATGCACCAGCCCAGTGTTCATGCTTCTCTAATGCTTTTTTTAAGCTTTTAAAATGCCCTGTCTGTCTGGCGTTACTTGGCACAAAATCTAGTAACTTTTTTCCAATCAGTTGCTGTTCAGGGTAACCAAGCTCGTTTGCAAAGTTTTTATTTTGCGATGAAATAAGCCCAGTCTTATCAATGATTAAAACTAGCATTTCTTCGTCTAAGCTTTTTCTTACTTGATTCTGCACAAAAAGCTGACTTTTTAATTTAGCATTCTCACTTTTTATAGTGTTATTAAAAAACATAGCAACCTACTATCAATGAAATGGATGAAATGAAGCACGAAGATATTAAAACCTTTAATTTATTTCATGGTTATAACTTGAGTGTAAACCAAGTCCCCAAATTTAGTAGAATTTAACTAAAATAATCATTTTAAGCTAAAAGTGGATTTTCTATTGTGCATCTTATAGCAGTTTAAATGGCAAAAGCTCGAATGATACAAAAGCGCCTATCAATAATTTTAAAATAAATAATTAAAACATAAGGTTAATAAAATTTAAGGTAATTTTTAATAGTGCAGTTACAGATAAGGGCCTAAACGTTATAGTCACTGAGCACCATTTTGTACTAAAAATAACCTTCGAAAAATATTTCAACTTATTATTAGCTAAATTAAGTAATACGTAGTCCCATGCAATGTTAGATCATTAATTAATTCACAGCATCATGCTTTTCTATGCGTGGTGATTGCCTAACATTTAAAAATCGCACAATTGTCATCAAGCTAGTTTTTAATAAAACTAGGCATTGCCTACTAAAACGCGTATAATTCGCGCCCGTTAATATTCACACTTTTACTTAAAAATTATTGGAGCATAAAGATGGCTTTAGAGCGTACTTTCTCAATCGTAAAACCTGATGCAGTTGCTAAAAACCACATCGGCGCTATCTACAACCGTTTCGAAACTGCTGGCCTTAAAATCGTTGCAGCTAAAATGGTTCACCTTTCACAAGAGAAAGCGGAAGGTTTCTACGCAGAACACAGCGAGCGTCCTTTCTTTGGTGCTTTAGTATCTTTCATGACATCTGGTCCAGTAATGGTTACAGTTCTTGAAGGCGAAAACGCTGTTCTTAAAAACCGCGAAATCATGGGTGCTACTAACCCTGCTGAAGCACTAGCTGGTACTTTACGTGCTGACTACGCTGATAGCATCGACGAAAATGCTGTTCACGGTTCAGACGCTGTTGAATCTGCTGCTCGCGAAATCGCGTACTTCTTCGCAGACGAAGAGCTTTGCCCACGTACTCGTTAATTCGAATGCGCTAAGCAAAAGTAAAAAGGGCTTTCGAGCCCTTTTTTAGTCATTAGTTAAAGTATTAATTATCTAATTTATGATGTTTTACTTAATGATTAAAGTGAGTGAATTGTGTACAATTCGCCTTTGTAAATTTTTATCACCACCGTCACTGATTAAGGTTGTTTCATGACCACTGAGCAAAAAAAGATTAACTTATTAGATTTAAACCGAGATGCAATGCGCGAGTTATTTGTATCGTTCGGTGAAAAGCCATTCCGTGGCGATCAGGTGATGAAATGGATTTATCATTTTGGCGTTGATAACTTTGACGAAATGAGCAACGTTAACAAAAAGCTGAAAGAAAAACTTAAAGCGGAATGTGAAATTGTCGCGCCTGAAATCACCGTACGCCAACAAGCCAGTGATGGTACAATCAAGTACGCGCTGATACTTGAAGGCGGCCAAGAAGTTGAAGCGGTGTGGATCCCAGAAAAAGAACGTGCCACCTTGTGTGTATCATCGCAAGTTGGTTGTGCGCTTGAATGTACATTTTGCTCAACAGCGCAGCAAGGGTTTAACCGTAACTTAAAAGTATCTGAAATTATCGGCCAAGTTTGGCGTGTGGCCAAAGACATAGGTCTTGATGGCAACAGTGAAAAGCGTCCGGTCACCAACGTCGTTATGATGGGCATGGGCGAGCCATTGCTTAATCTTAAAAACGTAGTTCCGGCAATGGAATTAATGATGGACGATTGGGGTTTTGGTTTATCTAAACGCCGCGTTACTTTAAGTACCTCTGGTGTGGTGCCTGCACTTGATTTATTGAAAGAAAAAATCGACGTTGCATTGGCTATTTCTCTACACGCACCTGATAACGCATTACGTGATATTTTAGTGCCAATCAATAAAAAATACCCAATTGAAGAGTTTTTAGCGGCGTGTCGTCGTTACATTGATGGCTCTAAAGCCAATAAAGATGTGACCATTGAGTATGTGATGCTAAATGGTATTAACGACAGCACAGATCAAGCCCATGAATTAGTTAAAACACTCAAAGGCACACCATCTAAAGTGAACCTTATCCCGTTTAACCCATTCCCGGGTAACGAATATACACGCTCTAGTAACAGCCGTATTGACCGCTTTTCAAAAGTGCTACAAGCAGCAGGTATTACCTGTATTGTGCGTCGTACTCGCGGTGATGATATTGATGCAGCCTGCGGCCAGTTAGTTGGTGATGTAGTTGACCGTACAAAACGTTTAGCGAAAAAGAAAATGCGCGACGATAATGCGATTGCGGTTAATATCCACCAAGCATAATCTGTTGTCGTGAATCAAAAGCCCTTAGCGCTGCTTTATTTTTAAATAAATGATGCAAGATAAGGGCTTTTCGGTAATATAGGTGCATGGACAATAATAAAGAGATGAAGTAATGCGATCTTTACTTGCTTTAACTATCAGTGCACTCGCTTTAACAGGGTGTGTAACTGAAAATAGTTATGATGGCAATGACAAACCAGTCGTTGAAAATAAAATCAATAATACCGGCGCAGCACGTACCCGAATAGCCTTAGCATTAGAATATTTAAGCACTGGTAATAGCTCGCAAGCAAAGTATAACCTCGAACGCGCCGCGTCTTTCTCTCCTGATCTTCCTGAAGTCCATTATTCATTTGCTTATTATTACCAACAAGTCGGCGAAAACGTACAAGCCGATAAAGCCTATCAAAAAGCAATAAAAATTGATCCCAATGATCCTAATACCCGAAATAACTACGGGGTATTTTTATGCGGTATTGACGAGTACGACCGCGCCACAGAACAACTACTCAAAGCCATTGCCATCCCAAGTTATATACGAGTAGCAGAAAGTTATGAAAATTTAGCTCTGTGCGCCATTGAGTTTGATGATTTTGATAACGCTGAAAAATATTTCAAATCGGCCATTAATCACAGTTCAATGCGTGCCTCATCACTGATCAGTTTAGCCGCTTTGTATTACGCTAAAAGTGATTTACATAGAGCAAAAGAAATACTCGAGCGTTATGAGAATAGTGGTCAAGTATCGTCTCGCTCATTGCTATTAAGCTATTTAGTTGAGCAGCGTATGGGCCACATTGAAAAAGCCGAAACCACTGCGGCAATGATATTGCAAACCTACCCAACCTCAAGTGAAGCGGGGATCATTCGCGAACAAAAAATCAAACGTAGTGAGTTTGAAATACTACGCTCGCAATACCGCCAAGCAAAATTAGATGAGCTACAAGCAAATAGCCCTGCGGGAGAGGTGATCTCGGCACCCAAAATACGCATTGTAAAAAAGAAAAAAGCGCCAGCAACTAGTACGTCGGCGCAAAGTATCACAACGCCAACAATGGCCGTTAAAAATAACAATGCAAGCAGCAATGAATTAACTGCCGCGTTGCTAACCTCACCGGTTGCGCCAACGCAAAGCACCGCATCACAAAGTAGCCAGCAAAGCCAAGCAACAGTATCAACACCTGTCGATACGAGTGGTATTTTGGCGGCTTTAAGTACCACAGCAATAACAACGCCAGTGCAAACAAACGTTGATACTACCGCTGTACAGATCAGTGCTCCAGCAAACAATAATGATCCTGTGGCAGTAATGTCTGCTCTGGTGGTCGCACAAACACCAAACAATCCAGCTGTAACTTCAACTCAAGCGACGGACATTGCATCACTAGCCTCTGAGGAGGCAGTTGCTAAAGCATTAGCAATACCAACTGTGCATTTAGCAACAGCGCCCACAGCGACTGCCGCAACGCCTCCCCAAACGCTTGCTCGTAGTAGCAAAGCACAAGATGGTGTAACAATTGTTTCTTTTGGTGCGCCCACTGATAGCCAAGCCGTTGCAAATAACAGCCAGGCTTCAAGCCAAGCACAATTTAGTGATGAATTAACGGATGAAGAAAAGGTGGTTTTTTACCAGCCAAAACGCAACGCTGCCGTCTTCGCAGAGTCAAGTTATAGCTCTACACCTGAGATCCGTTTTCAAGATCCGCAACAAAATACTCACGCACCGTTGCTAAATTCGCGGATCCCACAATTAACGACGCCTTACCATGTTTTGCAAGATGGTGAAAACCTATTTAGCATTTCAGTACGATACAATGTTAAACTACAGAAATTACTCCAATGGAATGGTCTGAAAGAATCTGATCGGGTGGTCAATGGGACGAAAATTTATCTTAACGATCCCAACATTTATTACGAAATTAACGTCGGTGATACTTTGTATAGTATTGCCACCAAGCGTCGCTTGTTAATTGATCAGTTAATGCGATGGAATAAATTAAGCCCGGATGTTGCACTTAAACCTGGGCATAGACTGTTACTAGTGGACCCTGAATCATACTCATTATGAATGATGAAAATACAGAATCAACAACGCTCACTCTTGGCCAAACTTTAAAAAGTAGCCGCGAGCAAGCGAATGTCAGCTTAGAAGAGTTGGCAAAAAATTTAAAATTATCGGTGTTGCAATTACAACGTCTTGAGAATGACGAACACCAATTAATCGGCCCTGCTACCTTTGTTAAAGGTTATGCAAAAAGTTATTGTCGCGCCTTTAATTTAGATACTGCGGCCGTTTTAGCGCTGTTCCCTGAACCGCAGGAAACCGTTAAAAAAACCAACATGCAAAGCTTTTCTAGACGAACAGAAAAAGAAGCCCATGATAGTCGCTTGATGCTGGTGAGTTACGTTATTCTGGCAATTGTTATTGGTTCATCCGCATTATGGTGGTGGCAAAATTCAACCCCTCTTGACGAACAAGTTGTAACGCAATCTTTAAATAGCTTTGCCGAAGAGACAGTTGCAGTCGCACAGGCAGAGCCTGACGTGGCGTCAATCAGCCAGCTAGAACAAGCTGGCCCTGATGAATCGATTGATGACCCCACTGCGGCGCAAATTATGGAGCAACAAGCCGATACCACCGAATTAGACGTTGCCCCGAGCGAAGCGTCAAGCGAGCCACAAAATGATGGCCTTGGCACCATAGTTATGCATTTCAATGAAGAAAGTTGGGTTGAAATTCATGACGGCAAAGGTGATAAAGTGGCATTTGGTGTTAAAAAAGCGGGTTATGATATGACTTTATCAGGTCATCTGCCTTTTTCTATCGTGCTTGGTAAGCATCAAGCTGTTGATATCACTCTTGACGGTGAAAAGATTGATATTTCCAGTTTCCCAAAAAATCGTTTAGCCAAATTTAATTTACCGTTAACAGAGTAGTCACTATGTTTTCAGAATCTCCCATTAAACGCAGAAAATCTACCCGCATCAACGTGGGTAACGTACCGATCGGTGATGGCGCCCCTATTGCCGTGCAATCAATGACCAACACCGATACCATGGATGTTGATGCAACTGTTGCACAAATTCAAGCTATTCAAGATGCCGGCGCCGATATAGTGCGTGTTTCCGTGCCGACTATGGACGCCGCCGAAGCATTTAGAAGCATAAAAGAACAAGTCACCATTCCACTGGTTGCAGATATTCACTTTGATTATCGTATTGCTTTGCAAGTCGCAAAGTATGGTGTTGATTGTTTACGTATTAATCCTGGCAACATTGGCAGTGAAGAACGTATTCGCGCGGTAGTCGATGCTGCCCGTGAGCACAACATTCCAATTCGTATTGGTGTTAATGGCGGCTCATTAGAGCGTGATTTACAAGAAAAGTACGGCGAACCAACGCCTGAAGCGTTACTTGAATCAGCCATGCGCCATGTGAATATTTTGCGCCGTTTAGATTTTGATCAATTTAAAATATCAGTAAAAGCTTCTGATGTGTTTTTAGCTGTGGGAGCATATCGCTTACTTGCTAAAGAAATTGACCAACCTCTGCACTTAGGGATCACAGAAGCAGGCGGTATGCGTTCAGGCTCAGTGAAATCAGCTGTAGGCTTAGGTATGTTACTTGCCGAAGGTATCGGCGATACGCTGCGAGTATCGTTGGCGGCTGATCCAGTACAAGAGATCAAAGTCGGTTTTGATATTTTAAAATCACTGCGCATTCGCTCTCGCGGGATTAACTTTATTGCCTGTCCGAGCTGTTCACGTCAAGAGTTTGATGTGGTTAGTACCATGAACCAACTTGAAGAGCGTTTGGAAGATATCATCGAACCGGTATCAGTATCGGTTATTGGTTGTGTGGTCAATGGCCCTGGCGAAGCGTTAGTGAGTGATATTGGCTTAGCTGGTGCAAATCGCCGCTCTGGCCTTTATATTAATGGCGAACGTCAAAAAGCCCGAATTGATAACAACAATATTGTTGATCAACTCGAAGGTTATGTACGCGACTTTATCGCACAAAAAGAAAAACAGACCCCTATCGACATCAAAATCGTCGAATAAATACAATATAGTCGGCAAACAAAGCCGTTTGCCGTTTACCTTTATAGCTAGAACGCTATAATGACGGGTCAATTTTTAGCATTCTTGTTGTGTAGTCATCTTTTATTACGCAAAAAACAGTTTTTAGGATTTAGCAGTGGCAAAACAAATTCAGGCAATACGTGGAATGAACGATTGTCTGCCGGGCGATACCCAAGTTTGGCAGAAAGTAGAAAACATCTTACGCGAGACAGTAGCATCGTTCGGTTATCAAGAAATTCGTTTTCCAATTGTAGAATCAACCGATCTTTTTAAACGCTCAATTGGTGAAGTCACCGATATCGTTGAAAAAGAAATGTACACCTTTGCCGATAATAATGGCGACAGCTTAACACTTCGTCCTGAAGGTACTGCTGTGTGTGTACGTGCTGGTAATCAAAACGGCTTACTGTATAACCAAGAGCAACGCCTTTGGTATATGGGCCCAATGTTTCGTCATGAACGTCCGCAAAAAGGTCGCTATCGTCAGTTTCACCAATTTGGTTTAGAAACCTTTGGTATTGCCAGCGCTGATATTGACGCTGAAGTGATTTTACTGACGGCGCAATTATGGCAACAATTTGGCATCAGCGAACATGTTCGTTTAGAGCTTAATTCTTTAGGTTCAAACGAAGCTCGCGCGCAATACCGTGATGCACTTGTGGCTTATCTTGAGCAACATATTGATGCACTAGACGAAGACTCAAAACGTCGTATGTACAGCAACCCACTGCGCGTGCTAGATAGCAAAAACCCTGATGTACAAGCGGTTTTAGTTGATGCACCAAAACTGTCTGAACACTTAGATGCTGAATCAAAAGAACATTTTGAAAATTTATGTGAACGTTTAGACGCCGCAGGCGTCATATACACGGTTAATGAAAAGTTAGTTCGTGGCCTTGATTACTATAACCGTACTGTTTTTGAGTGGGTTACAGATAGCCTCGGCTCACAAGGTACTGTATGTGCAGGTGGCCGCTATGATGGCTTAGTTGAGCAATTAGGTGGCAAAGCAACGCCAGCTGTGGGCTTTGCTATGGGTCTGGAACGTTTAGTGTTAATGTTACAAGCATTGGAATGTGTTGGTGACATTCGTCGCAACGCTGATGTATATTTGGCAGCGATGGGGGACAAAGCCAGCATTCAAGCCCCTATTATCGCAGCTAAATTACGTGCTGAAGTACCTGGCTTACGTATCATGGTCCATGCCGGTGGCGGTAACTTTAAGAAACAACTTAAACGCGCAGATAAAAGCGATGCACTCGTTGCACTGATTATCGGCGAAGATGAATTAGAACAAGGCGTAGTGACAGTTAAGTATTTACGTGAGCGTAAAGAACAGGTCACCTTAGAATTAGAACAAATTAAAACGCTTTTAGCTGAGCTAATAAACAGCTAAAAAAGACGAGGTAGTAATGGATATTTATTCAACAGAAGAACAACAAGCTGAAGCGATCAAACGTTTTTTTCGTGAAAATGGTGTATCACTGGCGCTAGGTGTAGTGCTTGGTTTAGGTGGCTTGTATGGCTGGAAAGCATATAACCAAAATCAAATTACAACTGCTGAAAGTGCCTCTGATGCATATACTCAGCTGGTTGAAGGTGGTGAAGTATTAGGTTCGGCAGATACATTTATCGCAGAGCACAAAGATACTAACTACAGCGCACTTGCAGCCTTTGTTGCTGCTAAAGAAGCCGTAGAAAAAGGTCAACTTGATGTAGCCAGTGAAAAACTCAGCTGGATAATGACTAATGTTACCAATGCAGATTTAAAAGCAACGGCGACCACCCGTTTAGCTCGCGTGCAAATAGCACAGCAGCAATACGACCAAGCTTTAACAACGCTTAACGCTAAACTTGCAGATTCATTCACTGCAACAGTCGCTGAGCTTAAAGGTGATATATACACAGCTCAAGGCGATGCAAATCAAGCTCGCAGTGCTTATCAGACTGCTGCTGATGCGGGCGGTCTGGAGAATAACCCATTATTGCAAATCAAACTTGATGACTTAGCAGTAACTAGCCCAACGGCGTAAGGGGTTACCATGAAAAAATTAACAGCGGCAACCATAGCGCTATGTATGGCAACCTTAGTCGGTTGTTCATCAAGCGATGACGAAGACGAACTGGTATTGCCTGAAATCGTTAATCAGTTTGAAACCAAAGTAATTTGGCAAGAAAGCATTGGTGACGGTGTTGAACATTACTTTTCTCGGCTAACACCGGCGGTATATAAAGACCGTGTTTTTGTAGCTAACCGTGCTGGTAAAGTCGAAGCGCTATCGCTTGAAAACGGTAATACTCTTTGGGAGACTGATGTTCGCGAAAATTTGACCTTTTGGCCATGGCAAAGCGACATTAGTGCAAAATTATCAGGTGGTATTTTACAAGCTTATGGTAAAATTTTTATCGGCTCTGAGCATGGTTATTTAGTTGCCCTTGACCGTGAAACGGGTGATGTTGTTTGGCGCAAAAAAGTACCCGGTGAAGTGTTAGCAAAACCAGCTGCCGGTGATGGCCTTATATATGTTAACCTAGGCTCAGGTAAATTATTAGCCCTTCACCCTGATACCGGTGAAGAGCGTTGGAGCCATGAGCAAGAAGTCCCCGCATTAACACTACGCGGACAAAGCTCTCCGACCGTTGCTAACGGCGGTGTATTAGTTGGCCTTGAAACAGGCAAGTTAAGCGTACTTATCTCTGACAGTGGTTACTCTGCGTGGAGTGCTGAAATTGCTACAGCAAAAGGCGCATCAGAATTCGAACGTTTAGTCGATGTTGATACACAACCTCTGATCAGTGGTCCTTATGCGTATGCTATTGCCTATAATGGTAACTTAGCAGCTGTAGATATTCGCTCTGGTAATGTTGTCTGGAAACGCGAATACAGCAGTTACCGTGAAATTGCCATGGATACCCAAACTATTTACGTAGTAGATAGTAATGGTGTTGTTTATGGATTAGATAAAACCTCTGGCATTGAACGCTGGAGTCAGCCAGCCCTTCGTGGTTGGTACTTAACAGGGCCTGCGGTAGCAGGAAATTACTTAGCCATGGGTGACCAAGAAGGTAATCTACATTGGCTGAATAAAGAATCAGGCGAACTTGTATCGCGTGAAGACTTCGACAGTTCAGGCTTTTTTATTGAGCCAATTGTTGCTGACGACAAACTGATTTTATACACCCGAGATGGTGAAGTTAGTGCGGTAAAAATACCGGACTAATTTGCTAAATAACTATAAGTTATTAATAGTTAATTTATTTTTTTAAGGCTTCGCTATGCGAAGCCTTTTGTTGTTTTTTTAAGAGGTAGTTTATGCTTCCCGTGATCGCTCTAGTTGGGCGACCCAATGTGGGCAAATCCACATTATTTAACCGTTTAACACGTACGCGTGATGCACTCGTTGCCGATTTTCCAGGCTTAACGCGAGATCGAAAATATGGCCAAGCTAATTACGATGGCTATGAATTTATCGTGGTAGACACGGGCGGTATTGATGGCTCTGAAGAAGGCATCGAGATCGAAATGGCTGATCAATCGCTACTGGCGATTGAAGAAGCCGACATCGTATTATTCTTAGTTGATGCACGCGTAGGTATGACAGTAGCTGATCAAGCTATTGCCAACCATTTACGTAAACAAGAAAAGAAAAGCTTTGTTGTTGCCAATAAAACTGATGGTATTGATGCTGACTCAAATTGTGCTGAGTTTTACCAATTGTCACTGGGCGAAGTACATCATATTGCAGCCGCTCATGGCCGTGGTATTACCTTGTTACTTGAACACACCTTACAGCCTTTGCTTGCAGAGCTGAGTGCGCAAAATGATGATGGTAAAGGCGATGACGACGAGTTAATCGATTTATACTCTGAAGATGATGAAGATTCTACAGCGCATGAAGCATTTGCAGATAAGCCAGTAAAACTTGCTATTATCGGTCGTCCTAACGTAGGTAAGTCAACACTGACTAACCGTATATTAGGTGAAGAACGCGTTATTGTTTATGATATGCCGGGCACAACCCGCGATTCTATTTATATTCCAATGACTCGTAACGAAAAAGAATACGTGTTGATCGACACCGCTGGTGTACGTAAACGCAAAAAAGTCAGCGATGTGGTTGAGAAATTCTCAGTGATCAAAACCCTCCAAGCAATCGAAGATTGTAACGTGGTGCTATTGGTTGTAGATGCCCGCGCTGGCATTTCGGATCAAGATTTAAGCTTACTTGGTTTTGCCTTAAATTCTGGCCGCTCACTGGTTATTGCTGTGAATAAATGGGATGGCCTTGATGATTACGTGAAAGATCGTATTAAATCGGAGCTTGACCGTCGCTTAGGCTTTATTGACTTTGCACGCTTACACTTTATCTCAGCTTTACATGGTACAGGTGTTGGTCATTTGTTTGAGTCAATTGACGAAGCTTATGAATCAGCAACTAAGCGTATTAGCACTGCTATGCTGCGCCGCATCATGGACATGGCACAAGCTGATCACCAGCCGCCACTGGTTCGTGGTCGCCGCGTTAAGCTTAAATACGCGCACGCGGGTGGTTATAACCCACCACGTATCGTAATTCACGGTAACCAAGTACATGATTTACCAGATAGCTATAAACGCTACTTAATGAACTACTATCGTAAAGCATTAAAAATTATGGGCACACCTATCAAAATCGAATTTAGAGAAGGTGATAACCCATTTGCAGGACGTACTAATAAAGTGACTCTTTCGCAAAAACGTAAGATCCGCGCATTTAGTAAAGAAAATAGAAATAAATAATTGGTTATCTTGGTTAATAGCTAACATATCACGAATTATTTATTAAAATTATACCTTTCATTGCCTTTATGTGGGAATGAAAGGTATATTTTACAACGATACATTAAAAGATTTTTTCTAAAAATTATTTAATGTAGATAAAATCTGATTAAAGTTTTCACCTTTAATTGTAGTTCTATATTTATCTCTTGCTTCATTTATGTATTCATAGGCTAGTTCTTCTGCTTCAACCCAACCATAAACAGCTGTATCAAATTGCTTTGTATCCATTCCTGGAAATGAAGCCCTGATCAAACAACCTTTAGGCGCCATTGGTACACTATCATCAGAAAACGAACTATCGTTATATTTTAATTCAGAATAACTTGGTACAGAGTCATCAACATAATTGTTATTAGTTCTCATATCATAACAACCATTTCCAAAATGATATATCCGTCCTAGCTTAGCTGTATAGTTATCAGTTTGAGCACCTAAACTACTTAATCTCGATGCTAAAGATCTTGCTTGTGACTGTACATAGCCATAAGAAATGTAGCCTTGTAGTTTTCTTTCAGTAAGAACTGCAATTGACATGGAAGCAATAAGCGCATAACTAGAAGTTAAAGCATAAGATTTTGGATTATAGCTTTCCTTATAAGCACGATGGTTTTTAAGCGACGTGGTGTAGTCCAACAAAACAGGGAGAATTGATGTATCTAAATTACCACCCTGAGCTGAATTACGATAGTACTCAAGCGTGTCTCCAAAGGACTCAAATTGACTTTTGGCATCTTCAACATCGCTTGTTAAAACAATTCCGGAGACAATATTTTCTATTTTGTCTAGATCATCTTGATGAATACGAACTATTTGTGGACCAGTGTTGCCATTTCCAAACAATAAGCTTGTAATGAAAGATTTAGCTTCACCTTTAACCGCACTTTTAGCGCCATCCAAAATCCAGCCAGCTATCATGGCAGAACTAAATACAACTGTAGTAGCAATTTCAGCTTGATTATTATTTATATTCTCTTCCATCGCAGAATTATCTGCGAAAGTTGGTGCTGACATCATAAGTGCTAGAGTACTAAGTAAACAATGTTTTTTTAACATAAAATATCCTTAATTTATATTTAATAGTCTAATAAACTTTACCTTTATAAAACAAGCGGTGAGTTATAATTCAATGCATTGATGTGAATTATTATTTAATCCATATTTGGCTATATTGCATATTTTAATCAAAATGCCTTAAATTAATATTTGAGCAATTAACCACCACCTTTTGCCACCAAAAAACGTTGGTTTTATGGGTACAATTTACACTATCATTACTTTTGCACTGTAGTCAATGCTTGTTTTATATACAAAACCATTTGTTAATTGATACTTTAAACTAGGTGTTTTTTCGCTAAAAACTTATATATGTGCTTTATTTAAAGTATTAATAAACTTAAATAGAGTCATCAATGGAATTAATCAATCAGGTTATCTACGTTGATAACGTTGAAGAAACCTTAGACTTTTATTTTCAAGCGTTTGGTTTTGGCACTCATGCCCTCAGCGATGATGCCGAATATGGAGAGCTTGCTACTGGCGATGTAAAAATTGCTTTTGCGAATCACCCGTATGCTCAAGCCCATTTTAAACAAGGTTATATCCGCGCTCACCCAAAGCAACCAGCGCTAGGTTTTGAGCTGCGCTTTAGCTGTACTAATCTCAGTGAAAGTTACGATAAAGCGGTGCTTGCTGGCGCAGAGCCTCTTTGCCCCCCTAGCTGTAGAGGAACTCAATATTATGCCTACGTAAGAGCCATTGAAGGTACTTTGATCTGCTTAGTACAAGCCTAGCTCTTCATCAAAACAGCATTAAAGTTTAACTTTGTAGCAATATAAGCCACACGTAACTGTCATCTAATTTCCTTATCTTAGCGGTAATTTAAATAAGGAGATTAATATGAATACATTACTACTAACATTGATGCTACTAAGCCCAACTGAAGCGCTAGTGACTGAACAAGTAAAATTACAAACCGCTGAAACACTTAAAGTTATGCAAATTGAACAGCAGACACAGTTGAAAACACAAGTCATCGCCACATTAGAAAATATAGAATTGGTATTGCCTGTGGTTGTTGATAAGCAAATTTTAGCGAAAGTACAAAACGTAAAACAGCAACTTAACCAAGACTAAGTTGCTCTGCAGAGTTAGTCCAAAAACGAAGCTAAAGCGATTTCAACTAAACTCTCGGTATTTTTGTTGTGGTTTTTCTTAATACCTCGCTGGCTAAATCGATTAGTCGGTATTTCAAAATGTATAATACCAATCGACTTAAATATTTAACCATTCTAGCGAGCTAAATAAAGCGCTAACTGCGTTATAAATTTTTCAAGTAGAACAACTACATGTCAAAATTTACGCCTTGTTATCACTCCATTTATCTGTCGCTATAAATGGTCAGTAACTTAACACGATTGGTATAAAACCATGATTATTGGCTTGCTGGTTCACTAGTAATTGTTTTTCTTTCGCTGTTAAGTGATTGTCGTGAATTTTATTAAGTTCTTTTGGATCTAGCCAAATACCCGCACAACTTGGGCACTCATCAATTTCGACCACATGAAGAGGTGTAAAAAAGCGCCGCATCATCACGATACTCGGGCACTTAGGGCAATTAATTCGTGCCGTTAAATCAACGTCTGTGTCAGGTAAAGCAGCCAAATGCTCAGCAAGCACCAGCGCTCTTTTTAAAGATGGATCACTAAAATTAAAAATCTGGCGATTATCAAAAAATACCCCACCATTGGCGGATGAGAAAACCTCGATCCCCCCGACCATTAGTTTAGTGAGTTCTATATTTGTCCTTGGGCAGCGCATATCCAGTTCCTTTGCATTTTATTACTCATCGCAGTGAGATATTAACTCGGTGCAAGCGCCTTTTCAATTAGCGGTACTAACGGCGCTGGTAAAGTAATATTACCCGCCAACACAAAGTCATGTGCCTCAGTAGACATTTTTTGCCACGTACGTTGCAAAATCCCAATCCACTTTTGCTCATCGTAGTCTGGTTTTGTTTGCACAAATGCCAACATGTAATACTCAATAAACACTAAACTTGCGATATCTTCCACCAATTGACTATCAGGATTACGCTTGATTTGTTTTTTCGCAACCGCTGCATATACTCGTTGCTGATCAACATCAGAACAACCAGCTTGCTGCATTAATTCAACCACAGTACTGGCATGAAAAACATACAACGCACTGCGCCACTGATGATAGCCTTGTTTATCCATTGGAAAGTGACTTCGCGGCGAACACCAACGCTTTATGTGCTGTGCTCTCACAGCAATATGCATTAGCTCATCAGCATCAGGTTTAAAACGGTTTAACATCTGCGTCATACGCTCTGAATATAAACGCTCTTTAGGCCACACTTTACCTGCATAGTGTTCTTGATTTGGATCCTGACTATTTGCTTCATCAATTAACGCGATTACTTGCTCAAACATTAGTTTAGTCATCACTCTTAGATTTATAGGCTATTTTAATCAGCTCATTTGTAATTAGCTAGTTGAAAATATTACGAGTTATTTATTGTTACTTTATTACTGAGCATCAATGAATTGGGAACTAAATGACGACAGCCATCGGTCTGTAAAGTAATATATCTGAGGTTTAAATCGACCACGACACCTTTACAGCTCGCGACCTCGATGTTATCACCCAACTTAATAGGTCTATAAAGCACAACCATTATCCCTGCAACGAGATTTGAAATTGCATCTTTAAGCGCAAACCCTAACGCAAACCCTGTTAAACCCAAGCCAGCGACTAAACCAGTTACATCAAAATCAAGCTTAGAGAGTGCTAATATAGTGCCAATAAAAATCAAAATCGCTTTTTGTGAGTTTGAAATTAAACGAAACGATTCCGCGGCATGGCCATCAAAACGACGTTCAACCTTCTTCAGTGCAAAGTGAAAAACTAAACTTAAAACAATGCAGCCAACAAATACCAAAATAGCAGCAATAATTTGATCCCTTATACTTTTACTCTGTTACTGGATTAAATTGACTTAAATCTGAAGCAATAGACGCCTTTGGTTTTTCAACTAACCGCCCAAGCTCTTCGCCTGCTGTTAATACTATAATCGTTGGTGAATACTTTAATTGGTAGCGTGCTGCAATCCCTTCAGGATCGCGTTTATCATAACCGACAGCGACCAACTTTAAGCTGGCCAATGCCACCTTGGAGCTATCAAGTAATTTAAGTAACCGTGGTACTTCACGCTGACTATCGTGACACCAAGTGCCAAATAACACCAAAATATCTTTACCTTTGAGTGTTTGCATGGCTTGTGTATCGGCAACAGTTGGCACAAAGTTATTGTATTCATTGGAAAATTGCTGATGATCGTTAAGTAAATCAGCCGCACTTATCTGCCCTACAAACGGCTTATTATCTACAGCAAAAGACAGTAGCGGCACTAAACATACTGATAAAAAGAGCGCTATTCGTTTAAACATGATAATTCTCGGCTATTTATATTAAGTTGACTATACCCAAATCACAGTTTATTGCGAGTGCTATTACCCGTTTGTAAATTAGCCAATCTTGCTGCTATTAAGTAAACATTTAAAAATGGATTTTAAATTTATTATTATAAAATTTATAAGCTTGATATTACCTATAAACAACTGCTGCTGCATTGTTTTAGCACGCTAAGTTAAAAATGATGAAAATACGTTCAATTAGTCATAAATCTGCAATTAAACTATAGGATAATTTCCATTCGATTTAATTAACCTAGAAAAGACGACTGACCTCAATGACCACTCCTTTAGTGCGCTTGAACTTTGCACTGCAATCTTTTGAAGATCCGCTATCAGCTGCCATGGCACATACTATGGAGTACGATACGCTGCATCTAAATGCAAACGCGCAGCATGAAATTACACTGCTTTGTGTATTACCAGAAGATGCGCATGAAGGCGACACTATTTCGTTAAGTGCAACACATATAGCAGCGCGTGATGCACGTTACTTTATGCAATACACACTGCGTCTGAGCGATATAGAAGCCGGTACGGTAAAGCTGACACTTGAAAAAATAACTCTCAGTGATGAAAGCGACGAATATGTGCTGCAATTAATGTTGCATGGTTTACATGCCACCCTCAAAGACAGTGCTGAATTTGATGTCGCAATCAAGGAATATGGCGCAGGTTATATACCACAATACGAGCCGGCTCTAGTTTCTAAAAGTCATTCACTGCGCCAATATATGACAAGTTTTAGTAGTTCATTTTTATCATTATTTTAATCCGCAAAGCTGACTTTACCCATAGTAATGGTGGGTATGCCCTGCGCTTGATTACCAAAACGTTGCTGGCCACCCGCTAAGCATTCGTTCGCTAAAATCGCAAACAAAACTGCTTCTTTCGCATCTGGGTCGATACCTAGAGCATGGGTATTTTTAATCTCATGTAACTGTGGGCACAAAGATAAAATATGCTTCATCAACAGTGGATTATGTATTCCCCCGCCACTGGCATAAACTGTAACATCGGCTAATTTTTCACTGCATTGATTAATAGCCTGTGCAATCATCATCGCCGAAAATCGATTTAGTGTTGCCATCACATCTTCGTGGCTTAGCTGTAGGGTGTTGGTTGTCGTTTGTGCTTGGTGTAAATAAGCCAAATTGAAAACTTCAGGGCCTGTCGTCTTAGGAAAGTCTAAATTAAAAAATTCATCTTGGCATAACTCATCCAACAGCGGCTGATTTATCTGGCCTTGGTTGGCAATTAAACTATCTTTGTCATAATGAAGCGGCGCAAAATAACGCTGTATATAAGCGTCCATAATGGTATTACCTGGGCCAATATCAGAGCTAAATACAGCGCTCGCATCAGCAGATTGTGGTAAAAAAGTCAGGTTAGCAATGCCACCCATATTCAGTAATATACGATTTTCAGTTAAGCTGCTAAAAAATAAATAGTCGCCATATACCGCAAGTGGTGCGCCTTCTCCGCCCGCTGCAATGTGCTTTTGTCTAAAATCGCCAATCGTGGTAATACCTGTCGTAACCGCTAAATGGTCGCTATCACCTATTTGCAAAGTGCCATGATTAAAATCGCTCTGGCTATGCTGACTTTTAGGGCAGTGATAAATAGTTTGCCCGTGACTTGCAATCACATCAATATCAGCTGCAGCAACTTTCCATTTAGCTAAACACTGCAATACCATTTTGCCATGTAATTGCCCCACCCAAGGGTGAAGTAAAGTAACTAACTCCAAATCACATTCGCGCTTGGCAAATACTGTTTTTATTTTCTGTTTATAGTCATCATCATAACCAACGGTGTCAAAGGCTAACACATCAATTTGGGTGTCCATGCCATGCCCTGAGACTTTGCACAATGCAACATCTAGCCCATCTAATGAAGTCCCACTCATCAGACCAATTATTAATCTTTGTTGTTTTTTAGCACTGTTATACAGTTGTAATATATGCTGATGCATTCTTTTTACCCTTAAAAATCAAAATACTAATGAATGTACATTCACTTCAAACTAAAGAATACTTTATACCTTAACTTTAAACATTGAAAGAATAATTATTGCAAATACGTTAAAAATGCTTTAAAACTTACCAACACACTGAGTGTACCGACAACGATAAAATTCATAATAGCAAAAAATACATAACCACGGGAACAGACCATGAAACACTGCAAACCTAACTCAATGCGCCCACTCCACCTGCTATCACCAATTGCACTGGCAGTTATTGCCACTACTAGCCCTGCTTTATTGGCCGCTGAACAGCAACAAGTGCAGCAAAAAAAACCTGAAGTAATTACGGTTACTGGCTCGCGAATTCAGCGAACAGAATTAGTTTCAAGTAGCCCAGTAGTGAGTGTTGACGAAGCACAAATACACCTAGATCGCGCGGTGAATGTAGAAGATATTACCGCAAAATTACCACAAGCCGCAGCGGGCGCTAATAGTACAGGTGCAACGGTAGGTGACTCATTTGGCTCATCGACTATTGATTTACGTGGTCTTGGTCAAAACCGAACTTTGGTATTAATTGACGGTACGCGCGCTGTGCCATTTAGTTTTCGTAACTCAGTTGACGTCAATACAATTCCTGCCGGTTTGATCAAACGTGTTGATGTTTTAACTGGCGGTGCGGCTGCTGTTTATGGTGCCGATGCAGTAGCTGGCGTGGTTAACTTTGTGCTTGATGATGACTTTACCGGCGCTGAGTTTTCAAGTAGTTATGAAACAGCTGATGGTGGCAATGAAAAACTTAATTTTGAAGCCATTTTTGGTGGCGATATAGCTGATGGTAGTGGCCATATTACTGGCTACCTTGGTTATTCTGAACGTAAAGAATTACTTGCTGGTGAACGTGATTATGCCTTAGATAATGGCGCAACTATGATTAATAGCGGCGGGTTTTACACCGATGTTGCCAGCGGCAACAGTTTAGCGATTAATGATGCAGGGCAAGTCGTGAGCGACCGTCAAACCAGTGACTTTACCGGCGACCGTTATTTAACTCAGCCAATGGATAGATTTTCTGCTGGGTTATTATTTGATGTAGATGCCAGTGACAGCGCAATCATTTACGGCCGTGCTATGTATTCAAAAGTAACCGTTAATGGCGCCGGTGCTAGCGGCCAAACACCTATTCTTGTTAATGAACAAGTAACCCTCACACAAGATAACCAATATATTCCTGATGAACTACGCCAACAACTCACCTTTGATGCTGATGGAAATGCGCTAGTCAATGTTGAGCGTAATTTAGGCCTTGGCGTTCAACATACTGAAGCCGTGCGTGATTCATTACAATTTCAACTGGGTTTAAAAGGCGATATTAACGATTATTTACGTTACGACATTTATGGTCAATACGGTCAAACTGACGAAGTCGCTACAATTTACAACAATGGCTATAAAAATGATAACAGTGGCAACAGCCGCTTTGGCAATATTTCCAATAGCAGCGATATTTTTGATCCTAATTTAGATCTAAATGAATTTAGCGATCCACTGTTATATACCACCCGTGAACGTACTCAAAGTGTATTTGCTGCAACTCTCTCTGGCGATTCTAGTGCCTTATTTGAATTACCTGCCGGTTATGTCGATTTTGCAATTGGTTATGAGTACCGCAAAGAAACGGGCAAGCAAACACCGGGAGATGCATTTAGAAATGGCACTAGCTTTGCCTCAGTTAGCGCATTTGATATGGACGCCAGCTTCGACAGTAGTGAGTTTTATGCAGAAATTTTAGTGCCGATCTTAATTGATATGCCATTTGCAAAAGAACTTAGTTTTGAAGGTGCTTACCGTATTTCTGATTATTCAAACACCGAAGCCGAAGACACTTATAAGCTTGGCATAAACTGGGCAATTAACGATGACATTCGTATTCGTGCTAATAAGCTCACTGCATTTAGAGCACCAAACTTAGGCGAATTCGCAAGTCCGATCACGGGGTTATCATTAGCTTTATTTGACCAAAATAGTGACCAATTTGTACCACGCTTTGCTGGTCGCTTTAATGGCGATCCATGTTTGCTAGGTACGGGGGACGCAGCGCAATGTGCCGCTTTTGGCGCACCGCCAGTAGGCACTGAGTATGACTCAACAACAGCCGAGTATACTTACGGCGGTAATCCGAACATCAAGCCTGAGCAAGCAGAATCAGATACTTTAGGTGTAGTTTATACTCCAAGTTACATTGAGGGCTTTGACCTATCACTTGATTACTATAGCATTCGTGTAACCGATGCGGTAAGTCAAATTCAACCTGCTGCAGCATTACAAAGCTGCTATATCGACGATCCAAATCCGAACAACCCATTGTGTGGCGCAGTACTTCGCGATCCTAATACAGGCTTTATTAGCACCGCGATCGTAAATGACTTTAACCTTGCAGCGATTGAACAAGCTGGTATCGATTTAGCAGCCAACTATGTATTTGATGCACCAATGGATTTAGGCGGTCGCTTTAGGCTCTCATACCAAGGTAACTTTGTAACAAAACAAACTCGCCAAAATAATAGCACCGTAGCCGAAGTTGATTGTAAAGGTACTTACGGTAGCGCGTGTTCAGGCGATTTTGCGAGTATCTTACAAGCCGATTATAAACACCGCGCCACCTTTGATTGGCAGCTAGATACCATGAACTTCCAATTAGGCTGGCGCAGAATCGGTGAAGTAGACTACGCTGTAGATAGAACAGAAACAATTTCAGCACAAGACTACATGGACTTTGCTGCATCGTGGCAAGCAACCGACACTATCGCGGTTAACTTTGGTATCGATAATCTATTTGACAAAGCACCACCAACACCTGACATTGGCGCTAACCACTTTAATACTGTGAGTGATTACAGTGTGATTGGCCGTACAGTGGGCGTTGCAGTACGTTACTCACCGAGTTTTTAGTTAATCCCCAATTGCCTATAGCAACACAGGATTAAACCCTTAAAGCGCACCCTGCCCGGTGCGCTTTTTCTTGGTTCAATTTTAATCAAACCTATGCAGCGATAGAAACCGTAAGTTTAACGGTTAAGTAAAGGTGCGGCATAGTTGCTCAGTGCTCGCGTAAGATTTGCTAATAGTGATTGTTGCATTACACTTTGCTTGCTAAACAAGGCATTACTCAAACTGTATTTCTATCGGCTCGCTAAGCATTTCATCACGGCTTACAGCAACAACTCGGATATGTGAAAGTGCAAGTCCATTGTTGTTATTCTCAACTGTGATTGAGCGCATTATTGATGGGTAAATTTTATATTGCCAATTATCGCCATATTTAAGATAAACAAGCGTTTTAAATACATGCTCAGGTTGCGTATGATGCCAACTCAGTTTTGTCACCTGTGCATATTGGTTATAGCTCACTGCAGGTTTATTGACCTCCTGAACTGGTAACCAATTTGATAGTGGCAGTAATGCTTGATGTTGAAACACGCCCTTTTCTATCACCTGAGAAAAGTCAGCGTTTTCTAATGATTTTACATTCCAAAATACAAAGCCTGGCGAGTTATTAAGCATCGCCCGATTGATCATAATTTGGTTAACGACTTCGTCGATTCCTGCATCCGTATTTGCTATCAGTGTGTTGATACCTGGCCATAAATGACGATTTTGAGTATTTTGCAATTGCCACCACGCAATTAACAATGGATAGCTTTGCGAGTATTGGTTGATAGGCCAATATAATTGCGGAGTAAAATAATCAAGCCAACCTTCATTTAGCCATAGTTTGGCATCGGCATAAAGCTTTTCATACTGATCTAAACCACGGATCGTGGCCGGTTGCTTTGGACGATATATCCCAAATGGACTAATACCTACTTGTACATGTGGCTTCAGCTGCTTTATTTGCTCATAGAGCGTTTTTGTAAATTGATTCACGGCAGCTCGACGCCAATCACCTTTACTTAATTTACCTCCTTGTTTTTGATAATCTAAATATTGGCTTTGATCAGGAAAATCTTCACCTTCATTATAGGAAGGATAAGGGTAAAAATAATCATCATAGTGAAGGCCGTCAATATCATAGTTTTCTACCAACTCTAGTAACGTCGCAATACTATAATCGATCACTGACTGATTAGTTGGAATGAACCAATGCATACCATTTTTAAGCTGCACGACATCTTCAGCCATTTGCATACTAATTGATTGTTCGCTGACAATTCCACCTGATGGGTGATGAACGCGATAAGGATTGAACCACGCATGTAGCTTTAAACCTCGCTGATGCGCTTGTTCAATCCAAAACTGCAAAGGATCATAAAATGGTTCTGTGGCTTTCCCCTGCTCACCGGTTAAATAGTAAGACCATGGCTCAGTTGAGCTTTGGTAAAGTGCATCAGCTTGTGGCCGAACTTGAAAGATAACTGTATTAAAATTATTCGTTTGCAGCGTATCTAATATTTTTATTGCTTGACGTTTTTGCTCATCAACAGGCAAGCCTGGTTGCTGCGGCCAGTTAATATTCGCAACAGTCGCAACCCATGCGGCGCGAAATTCACGAACAACATCTTCGGTATGAATAGTTGCAAGCAGTGGGTTAGGTTGTTGTTTAGTATTAGGTGTTAAAGGAGCGGACTGACAAGCGATTAAAGTAACAGATATGAGCACAGAGAAAATTACTCGGATCATCATTGATTTCCTGACAAGTGAAAAAATATAGCCGATAGTGAGGACTATCGGCTATTTATATCGTATATGGGGGGAATTAAAATTTATACTGGGCGCCGAGTAAGAATCTACGACCATAATTATGAATAGCAAGTGGACGATTGCTATCTGACATACCAGTGCTGTTACTTGACATTGAACGCTGGTCTTCATCGGTTAAATTAATGGCTTGAAATACCACATTCAGATTATCAGTCACATTGTAGCTAAGGTTCAAATCATATTGACCAAAGTCATCAATGTACTGGTTGAGTCCTAAATAAGTTGTATAAAAGTATTCAGAACGATAAGTATATGAAACCCTTGCACTAAAACCCATATTCTCGTAATACACTGTGGCATTGAAGGTATCTTCTGAATTATTAGGCAGAACGGCTTCTTCTCCTGCAGCGACCTGCTCAGCTGTTTGCTCAAGCTCTGCATCTGAGTAAGTATAGTTAGTTTGAATACCAAAACCATAACCTAGCTTTTGCGTATAATTAACTTCAAAGCCTGAGTTTTCGCCGCCTAAACCATTTAATGGTTGAGTGATCAAGAAAGTACGCAGTTCTTCAGCACCGGTATCTGGATCAGTCCACATCCACTCTTTATCAACAGTGCTATTTGTAATGTATGAATCGATATCTTTATAAAAGTAAGCTAATGATAAGATAGATGACTCATTAAAATACCATTCAGCTGATAAGTCATATTGCGAAGCACGATATGGTTTTAAATCAGGATTACCTTCATTACCCTTACAGCCTGTTGCTGCAGTGCAATAACCACTTTTACGAGCGGATAAAAAATCATAATCAGGACGAGACATAACTTTTGCTGCAGCAAAACGCAGGATGATCTCATCACTGTAATCATAAGCGATATTTAAACTCGGTAAAAAGTCGTCATAACTAGTAGAAAAACCAACTTCTTCGATATTTTGCGGATCAAAACTGCGGCCCGTATATTGTAGTGACTGCGAGTCAACATCGGTTTTGACAGCTCGAACACCTAAGTTACCGCGAAAATCACTAAATGAAAACAATGCTTTAACGTAACCTGCAGTAATGCTTTCTTGCAAGTCATATGTATAATCTAGATGTTCATAAGGCGCTGTTGATGGTTCGGTAGAAGCAATCCAATGACTATAAGCGGCATTATCAAATTGCCATAAAATGGCATTCTCACCCCCCATAAAATCATTAACTGTGGTAGTTGCAAACTGGCCTAAATTATTCGTACTGCCATCAGCCCCCTTTTTAGGATAATTTGCTTTAATTAAGTTTGCGGCTTTACTGTGTTCTCGGTATTTGACCCCAGTTTTTATCGCCGTAAAGTAATCATTATCGAGTCGATACTCAAAATCAAATTGCACATATTTCTCATCGGAATCATTCGCGATATCATTTTTATGATTGTAGTCTAAGCGATAATCGGCAGGCGTAAGAGAATCTGATAATTCAACTTCTGGCATGCCATTTTCTATGCTGTACGAAGCGTCAGTGTTTGCGTAGTACTCTGAATATACGTCACTTACTGCGCCTTCAGCTTTACTATAGCCAAACTGTGTTGTCAGAGTGTAGTTATCTTTTGCATAGGTAACTTTAATATCGTGAGCTTGAGTTTTAAATTCACCTTGGTATCCGGCATTTCCGTAATAGCCTAAATTATTATGGGCAGGTAAAGTCCCAGCAATCACAGTCCCATCGACAATATCGGCCTGCTCAATATTGCCGATGTTTTGTAATATAAAACCACTCGAATAAGTACCGTATGACTCATGCTCAGATTTTGAATACAAGTTATTAAATAAAATATCTAAATTTGCTGAAGGTGCGTATTGTAAGGTAGCCGTAATGGTATTTAAATCCGAGTCACTGGCATAGCGATTATAACCTACCGCACCAGGGTAATACTCATTATTGCCATCACCGTTGGCATCAACACTGCGGTAACCAAATCTTACTTCTTTACTGTCTCTTTGGGTTGCGAGTTCTTTGCGCACAAAGCCCACATTAAAACCAAAGTCTTCATCTTCATTTTTCCAAGAGTATAAACCTGAAATATAAGGTTTAGTTTCATCGGCATTTTCAAAATGAAATGCTTTCACTGACAGTGCCGCATAGTTAGATTCACTGTCCAGTGGCTTGCGTGTTCTAACCACCACAGTGCCGCCAATTGAACCTTCATCAACATCAGCCTCAGCTGACTTAAACACTTCTAAAGTATCGACTAACTCTGCAGGCAAAAGTGAATAGTTAAAACCACGTGATGGACGAGTGATAGACGCTGATGCCGTCGCTGAAGCAACACTCTGACCATTTAATAAGGTAATGTTTAGATGGGGTGCTGTACCACGAATACTTACTCGGTCACTTTCTCCGCCTAAGTCTTTTTCAACTTGCACACCCGGAATACGTTGCAGGGCATCTGCTACCGTTTGGTCAGGGAATTTACCGATATCTTCTGCAGATACCGCATCAACAACACTGTTAGCAAACCGTTTCATATTGAGGCTCTTCTCGACAGACGCAGCGTAGCCTTTTACCTCTATACGTTCGATATCTTCTTTTGTTAAGTTTTCTTTGTCTAATTGCTCTGCATCATTAGCAAAAGCCGTACTAGAAGCTGAAATAACCAAAGTGGCGAGTAATGATTTTTTGAATTGAGCTGTAATTGTGTGGAATTTATTATTCATAGTATAAGCATTTAACCTTTTTATATTGCAAAGTACTTGTACGGCTTCAGCTAATTTAAAATAGCTAAATCAAGACATATTTTATAGTTTTGTTACCTGCTGTTAACTTAGTCAAAAAAACACACAAGGTCAATATAATTTATTCCAAAATTAATAAACATTTGCAATTTATAATTCCAAAAATACACAAAATGTCCTTTAGTCGCTATCTAAATAAAGCACTTAAATTTATGAAAAATGAGAGCCTTATAAATAAGTGCAATTAAAACAAAAGATTAACGATATAGTGAACTTCGAGGTTAATTTAAATTACGCAGTAGTAAGATACCGTAATTTAAATTAGGTTGGCGCAGAATTGGCAAATTGGACTACTTTGTCGATAACTTAGGGGGCCTTGTAAGCAAGTAGTACTGATCTGTTATTGTAGCTACTGAGGTTTTTGCTGGTTTTTTGGCTAATTGCAGCGCATGATAAATAATATGTTTAGTTGCTTTGCTCAACCCCACAAAACATTTTAGCTTGGGGTTTTGCATCTAACGCTAATAAAAAATCATCAGGGAACTGCATTTCGTTTGATATCGAATATGCTGTATCCAGCGCCCATAAGATTTTGCCAAACACTGGGATCATTTGGGCTTATTACATTAAGCCCGATTTAATTAACTGTGCCACATAGTTTTAGTTTTGACCAAACACTGTTAGCTCTGCGAAGAGTAAAACATGGTAAGTACGAATCACCATCTAAGGATTTTTTAATGCCATCAATCCTTAGCTCTGCGCAATCAAAATGATTTTCTTCAAAAAAAGCATAAAACTCTCTGTTGATGCAAAAGAATTGATATTAAATGGTTCAAATTTTCCAATTTACTTAAAACTCAATCACTTCAATCGCACCGCGTTTTTGCATAGTTACAAACAGCTTGGTTTGCTGGTCATTAAATGCCACATTGGTTGGATGCTGCCCTGTTAAAGTATAGGTTTGCAATATCTTACCTGCGGGACTAATTTTTAAAATAACACCTGCGCCATAACGGGCTACATACAGGTTACCTTGGTTATCAACACGCATGCCGTCCATACCATGATCGTCAAATGTGATCAGCGGCTGCTTATTGCTGATGTTTAGCTCACTATCAAGATCATATTGCCAAATAATCCGCTGCACGCTTTCGTTTACGTAGAGTTTACTATTGCTGTTATTAACCGCCACACCATTGGTGGTGCCCATATTCTCTTCTAATAATTGAGTACTGCCATCTGTATTTATACGCCATAATTTGCCGGTAGCATCAGCCCAATTAGGGTCGCTGGCAAACAACACACCGCGTTTAGTTATGGCAATATCATTTGGTTGATTCATGGTTTTATTATGAGCAAAAACCTCAACGCTTTTACTATTAGCAGGCACTTTTAAAATATTATGATTTACATAATCCGCAATATAGAGATTACCTTGGCCATCAAATTGCAAACCATTACCAACGCTGTCATTTGGCAGCTTTAAAAATAAGCTGGCTTTACCATTGTTATCTACCTTACCAATGGTGCCCTGATCAGCAAAATTAACTGCGTATAAATGCTGCTTATAAAAAACAGGTCCTTCAACGCCTTGAGTAAACACATTATCAGGCACAAACTCCTTACTGTGCTGCGCAATACTGGTGGCACTAAAAAGTGCTGCACAGCTCAATCCACAGATCATCGCTTTCATTTTATTATTATTCCTAATTTAAATTATTACTGGTGAAGATGCTCAAAATCGGGAAATTGTCTTCGCCAAACGACAGCGTTAATGTGCGCTGCTCACCATCGTCTAGTTTAATATTGTCAGCCAGAGCCATAGGCGATATTCGTCTGCCATCGGCAAATAACGCCATAATATGTTCAGCCTGTAAAATGCGTGAACCTGACGCGTCATTACGAATTGTCACCACTGCGACTCGCCGGCCTTGCTCACTGCTCATCAGCACAGAGTTAACCACACTGAAATCACTGTTTTTAGGCCTTACTTTCGCATCATTTTCAAAACTAAACTGCATTCCCTGTAACGCAACTTGATCGACCGACAATACTTCATCATTTGCCTTTACCAAACCGCTCACAAAAGCACTGACTAGCAGTGGCAGTAAAACCAACAGTTGTATTTTCATTTCATTCCCTCGCTAACAACATCTATCTAAAGGTTATTTTTAACACAACTTGTGTGCTTTCTCATTTAATTTTTCAATTTCTTTAATAACTAAAAAGATTTTATTAACAGTGCTGTGACGCTAATAGAAAGCTCTATAACTTTGTGCTCAATCGGCTTCTACCTTTATTTTTTGTACCAAAAAATCTACGGCGGCTTTCACTTTTGGTACTAAATATCGCTGTTTTTGATATAACAAATAAATAGCCATATTAGAGTTTTGCGTTACCGCAAGCTGATGTTCAAACTTAAGTTCTTGCAACTCGCCCGACTCAAGGTATGGAGCAAGTGCCCAGCGAGTTGACATTAAAATGCCCTCCCCATTACAGGCTTTTTTACTAAGCCATGCTCCGTTATTCGAAATAACCACAGCAGGCCCTGACACGTCATGCCATTGCTCATCTACTTTGCATAGCCAAGGGGTTGGCCCTAGTGGCGTTTTAAAATAAAGGCCATTGTGATGCTTTAACGCCATAGCATGACTAGGCACACCGTGCTGCTGTAAATAACCTGGTGACGCTACAGGAATAAACTCATTGTCCATCAATTTTATGGCTAACACGCGCTCATTGGGTGCATAACCACCGCGAATAGCAATATCAACATCGTCACGGCCCAATGTCGATAGTTCATCACTGAAGCTAACATCGAGTATAATTTCAGGGTATAACGCATTAAATTCATCTAACAACGGTAGTAATATTTTATCACCAAAACTTACCATCGAACTTATTGATAAGCGCCCCATTGGTGTTGTTTGATAACTGCGCACAGTTTCGTGGCTTTGCTCTAACTGGTTTACTATTTGCTGAACGTCGTTATAGTAAATTTGCCCCACTTCTGTCAGCTTCACAAGCCGGGTTGTGCGTTTTAAAAGCGTTGCTCCTAAGCTTTTTTCTAGATCAACCACTCGTCTTGATAAAGAAGAAGGCGGCACATTAAACGTGCTCGCCGCTTTAGTAAAGCTACCCGTTTCGACAACTTTAATGAAGTACCGTATTGCACGTAGTTGATCCATCTAACTTCTCCTTCTAATGAGCAGTATTATTGTCTTAAAGACAAAAGTTATTGGTATTTTCTCCTATATATAATCAGATTAAAACAAGTAATAATGTATTCAGCTTAAACGTATGTGTTTTTATTTCATTTACTAGCGTTGTTAGCCCTTGTCGGCTTTGCAAAAAGTAAAAGCTCACATTCAGGTAGTAAATGCTAAGTAATACTTAGCGTTTGCACAAATTCATACAAATTTTTAGGAGCGGACATAATGACAGATAAAAATATCCAACTTACTTCAACTATCAGTGAAGATAATAAACTAACGCTTGCCCTAAGAAATATCGATATGCCACAACCTGGTGCCGATGAAGTAGTGATTCGTATTGAGGCTACGCCATTAAATCCATCTGACTTAGGCGTTTTATTCAGCGCCGCTGATATGTCCAGTGCAAAGCAAACTGGTACTGAGCAAAACCCAGTTATTACCGCTGATGTTCCTGCTCAATTTATGCCATCACTTAAAACACGTGTTGGTAAAGCCACACCCGTTGGCAATGAAGGCGCAGGTACGGTTGTGGCCGCAGGCTCATCGCCAGCTGCACAAGCATTAATGGGTAAAACTGTTGCTGTAATTGGTGGTGGTACGTATCGCAAATTTATATGCGCAAATGTGCAAAGCTGCTTAGAATTAAAAGAAGGAACGACGGCTAAAGAAGGTGCGTCGGCTTTTGTTAACCCACTTACTGCATTAGCAATGGTTGAAACAATGCGTGCTGAAGGCCATAAAGCAATTATTCATGCCGCAGCGGCCTCTAATCTTGGTCAAATCCTAAATCGAATTTGTATTGCCGATGGTGTTGATTTAATCAATATTGTACGTAAGCCAGAGCAAGAAAAGTTACTACGTGATATGGGGGCAAAGTATGTTGTTAACTCAAGTAATGATACTTTCCTTGCTGATTTAACAGCCGCAATTATCGAAACCGGTGCAACGATTGCGTTTGATCCAATTGGTGGTGGCCAACTAACGAGTGACATTCTTAACTGTATGGAAGTCGCTGCAACTCGTGACATTACAGAATACAGCGTTTATGGCTCTGACACTTTCAAGCAAGTTTATATTTATGGTGCCTTAAACCGCGGCCCAATTACGCTAAATCGCAACTTTGGCTTTGCGTGGGGTGTTAATGGGTTCTTACTATTCAATGCGTTAGGCAAACTTGGTACTAATACAGTAATTGCAATGCGTAAACGTATTGCAGATGAAATTACCACAACCTTTGCAAGTAATTACACCCATGATGTGTCATTGCCAGAGGCCTTACAATTACAATCAATTGAGGCTTACTCGAAACATGCCACAGGTGAAAAATACTTAATTAAACCGCAAGCGTAATTAAGCATAAAAAACCCCCTTCTTAATTGTGGGGGTTTAAAATGTAAGAGCAGACACTGATTGCGGTGCCTGCTTTTTATATTCTCGTAATAAAAAAGAGTTAGGCAGCTCTTTGTTTTAGATGTGCTGACTGTGTGGCGCTCATAACTACCTTCAAATGATTTAAAGCTTAAATAATGTTTATCGTAATGTTAAACACCCAAGTTAACCACTCAACATGCGCTCTCAAAGTTGTAAGAAAAAACAAAAATTCTGCCAAATAGCAGTAAGCAGAGTAGCTGTTGCACAGCTACAAAAGTGATTCTCCGTATAGCGATAAACTTATCTAGGCTGGCTGTTGAATTTATCAAGCATAGCCCTAATTTCATTAGTTAAGCATTTAATTCGCTGCAGAGACTATAACGACTGAGCATTTAGATTTACAGCCGTTATGCAGCCTTCTTTTAATCAGACAAGGAAAAAATTATGCAAGCTATTTCAAATAAACAATTTACTCTAAAGTCTCGTCCTCATGGTGCGCCAACGCTTGATAACTTTGAATTTAAAAGCGTACAAATGCCTGAACTACAACAAGGTGAAGTATTACTACGCACTATTTATTTATCATTAGACCCATACATGCGTGGCCGCATGAGTGATGCAAAATCATATGCAGACCCTGTTGAGATTGGCGATGTCATGGTTGGCGCAACCGTATGTCAAATTGAGCAATCAAATAACGACAAGTTTGCAAAAGGCGATTGGGTACTAGCCTATACAGGCTGGCAGGAATATGCGATTTCAAATGGCGAAGGATTAATGCCATTAGGCAAAGAGCCAAGTAATCCATCGTATGCATTAGGTATTATGGGTATGCCTGGCTTTACCGCTTATATGGGGCTACTTGATATTGGTGCACCGAAAGAAGGTGAAACCGTGGTGGTTGCAGCAGCAACAGGCCCAGTAGGTGCAACTGTTGGGCAAATTGCTAAACTCAAAGGTTGTAAAGTAGTCGGTGTGGCAGGCGGCAATGAAAAATGCCAATACGCAGTCGAAAAGCTTGGTTTTGATGCTTGTATTGACCACCGCAGCGATGACTTTGCCAAACAGTTAGCTGACGCATGTGATGCAGGTATTGATGTTTATTATGAAAATGTGGGCGGAAAAGTCTTCGATGCCGTATTACCACTATTAAACACCGCTGCGCGCGTACCATTATGTGGTTTAGTGTCGCAATATAATGCGACTGAGTTACCACAAGGACCTGATCGCATGGGGGCTCTAATGGGTCAAATTCTCTCTAAGCGCATTCGTATGCAAGGCTTTATTATCTTTGATGATTATGGCCATCGTTATGATGAGTTCGCCACTGATATGCAAAAATGGCTTAGCGAAGGAAAAATTCATTACCGTGAACATTTAGTAACAGGTTTTGAAAATACCGTATCAGCGTTTAACGATATGATTGACGGCAAGAACTTTGGCAAAACGGTAGTACAAGTAAATAAACCGCTTTAAATTTACCCTGCGCAGCAACGGCTGCGCTTTTAAGGATAACTATGATCAAGTTACACCATTTAAATAAATCCCGCTCTAAACGTATTATTTGGTTACTCGAAGAGCTAGACGTTGACTACGAAATTGTGGCTTATCAACGCAACAGTGAAACCTTTTTAGCTCCTGATGAGCTTAAAGCGATTCATCCACTGGGCAAATCACCAGTCATTGAGGACAATGGCCAAATCATTGCTGAATCAGGTGCGATCACCGACTATTTGATCAGTAAATACGGTAACGGTAAGTTTGCGCCAAGCCGTGACAGTAAAGACTATATTGACTACCAGCAATGGCTGCACTTCGCTGAAAGCTCAGCAATTTTACCGCTATTATTAAAAATGTTTGTGAAAAAAGATGGCGCTAAAACGCAATTTTTAGAAGGCTATGCCGATGCAGAAACCGCCAAAGTTATTAGTTACTTTAATGACCGCTTAGAAGGTAAACGTTACTTAGTGGGAGACTCTCTAACCGGTGCTGATTTTATGATGTCGTTTATTGTTGAAATTGTTAAAAATGCAGGTCAACTTACGCATTTTAAAAATCTCGTTAAATACGATGAGCAATTACAAACTCACGAGAAATTTCATTCCGCTAACGAGTTAGAGGCAAAGTACGACTAAGTTAGTTTTCGTTTTGGCTGTTTAAGGTGGTTTTACAGCCAAGCGATGCACTCATTGCGGTTCGGTCTATCAAAATAAAGCATGCTGCTAATAATCAAGTAACTTTACCAAATTCTGCGGTAAGTAATTTAAAACATGAGCCATAGCAGCCAATCAGTGCATTAAATTGCAGCTGAGATACCTGGCATATCGGTGTAGAATAAATAGCTAACATGTCCAAGGAAACCAGTTTATCCTTAAAAAACAATGCACAAGAAGCAGTCGCAATGGCTGAGTTATCAAAAACACTGAAGCAGTACATTAGCTATTTCAAAGTGAACTAAAGAGCGCTTTAATACTTTAATCTACTAATCTATATCCTACCGCAGGCTCAGTAAGTAAATACTTTGGGCTTGCGGGATTTGCCTCTAATTTTTGCCTTAGCTGCGCTACATGCACACGCACATATTCAGGACGATTTATATATTGCTCTCCCCATATATGGCTTAATATTGCATTATGAGTCAGTACCTTATCTTTATTTTGAAATAATAACAGTAAGATTGCATATTCCTTTTTAGTCAGCTTAACCTCATTGTCACCAACACGCACAATATGCTTATTTGGGTCAATACAAATGTCGCCACATTGCAACGCAAAACTGACTTGATTATTAGTACGCAGTAACACCCGAATACGCGCTAATAGTTCATTGGCGCTAAAAGGTTTAGTAAGGAAATCATTGGCCCCATTATCAAGCGCAGTGACTTTTTCCACTTCACCATCACGAGCTGAAAGCACTAATACCGGTAACTGGCTCCATTGCCTAAACTCCACTAGCCAGTCTTGACCATCCATATCCAAAAGCCCTAAATCTAATAATACAAGGTCATAACTTTGCTCACTTAAAAGTGCAAAACCATCCAGCCCTTTATCACAAATACTCAGCTCATAGCCACTGGCTTGCAGTAAGGTTTTTAAAAAGCTTTGCAACGGCGGAGAATCTTCAAGTATTAAGATTTTAGTCATTATTTTTTATCCAGATTAATTTTGCCAAGGCCATTTCTGTATCGTTATCTATCGTCAGTGAAAATGTGCCTTGATGAAACTTAGCAACCACATCACAAATTACACTGCCAAGCCCTACACCTTCATCAGCACTTGCCTGTGGCTTGCTAATTAATTTATTGCTCAATAGTAATTGATAACTCACCGCTGACTCGTAACGGCTTTGGGTAAATTCAACAACCACCTCACCATCACCATAACGCCATGCATTTTCGAGCATATTTGCCAGTGCTATTTCTAACAGTGTCACATCGCCTTGGCAGCTCGAATTGGCATCAATATTTGTTGTTACCACAAAATGCGCTAATTGCTGCTGCCTACGTGCTTTTGCTTCGCTTAGCAAAGCTTGCAAGTTAATTGTTTGCCAGCACAGGTTTTCGCCCATTTTATTTACTCGGCTAAGCTCCATCACCTTGTCAAAATGCTGATTAAGAATTTTACTTTGCTCATAAATATTACCGGCCTGCTCTTTTATTATCGCTTCACTGAGTGTGATCTCATCATCGGCCAACATGCTTGAGGCGCCCATAATAGTTGCCAGTGGCGTGCGCAAGTCATGAGATAAACTGCGTAATAATGCATTTTTAGCACGCTCGAGTTCAGCTTGAACTGAAATTGCCGCCGACTGCTGCCTCAGTAAGGTTTTCTCATGTACCTGATACAACAATGAAATTGCGGTATTTACGAAGCTCCTTTGTCCTTCAGACAGTAACGTTGCAAAAGCAAACCCCCCCATACTTTGCTCTTTATCACTTAATAGCATAAATTCACCTGCCACTTGCTGACGCATTTGTTGAAATTGGCAAGTAATGGCCAAATGCTCGATAATAAGCTGCTGAAAGTACTGCTTTTGCTCATCCAGTGCGTCTAAACTATTTAATCCTTTAGCCAGCTCATACAGTGTTCGACTATTACTCGCGTGTAATTGTACATCTCGCACCTTAGTGTTTAATTCGCCCGCTAACTGGCTGATCATCAGTCCCACAATGAGCATCACGATAAAAGTAACTAGATACTCAATATTTTCAATATGAAAAGTAAAATACGGGGTAACATAAAACCAATCGGTACACGCTACACTGACCAAGGTGGTAATGGCTGCAACGCGTCGGTTACTGCGAACTGCAACCCAGGCGACCCATAACAGCTGTAACATCACAATGTCGGTGGTCGAAAACCAATCTCGTAACGGATAAATCGCCATAACTACAATGATCGGCATTATCACCGCCAAAAAAAATGCTTTATATTTGCTTGGTTTGCCCTGCACTTGATTCATTAACGATTCCTCTGACAATTAACTACATAGGTTACTGCCTTTTCAATATTGCCTCTATAAAGTTTTTATAAAGTTTTTTATCTCATTTATAAAATCTTTATAAAGCTTTGCAGTGCAGCGCTGACTTTACTATTTGATCCCGTATATTCAACTCAACTTTAGTGATTGCGTGTTACCTGCTATAGGTATTTGATAAGGCGTATTGATGATAAATTGGAAAATCACCTTAAGACTACTCGCCTTTCCTATTATTTGGATGGGAGTGGTACAACTGGTCTTTGCAGCGCTTTCATTATTTATTTTTAAAGACCGAGTTATTAGCGCATTTCTTATTCCTGGCGCAACGATGATCTCTGTCGCTTTAGTGCTACTTATCAATTTACGTAAAACTGATCTAACCGCCGCAACATTCAGAGATGCACTTATTTACGCCACAGTAACGTGGATTATAGCCGGTGTGTTAGGCGCCATTCCTATTCTAGTCGTCACTGGCGTTAACTTTAGCGACGCGGTATTTGAGTCAATCAGCGCCTTAACCACCACTGGCGCAACGGTGTTATCAGGGCTCGATAACATGCCTGCTAGCTTTTTATTGTATCGACAATTCTTACAATGGATGGGCGGTTTAGGCATTGTAATTTTTGTAGTGGCTATTTTACCTATGTTGAATATTGGTGGCATGAAATTATTAAAAGCAGAAACACCAGGCCCCATTAAAGACGAAAAATTGACTCCGCGCGTTGCCAGTACCGCTCATTATTTATGGGGCGTTTATTTAGCAATCACCGTACTTTGTAGTTTAGCCTATTATGCTGGCGGAATGAGTTTTTACGATGCGATCGCACATGCCTTTACCACGGTTTCAACTGGGGGCTTTTCAACCCATGATGCCAGTATGTGGTATTACCACAGCCACTTACTGGTGTGGATAGCTAATGTATTTATGCTTGCAGGAGCGATTAACTTTGCCTTGCACTTCAAAGTAGCGCACAAAAGAGCCATTACTAGTTATTATCATGATGAAGAGACGCGTTATTTTATTTATATAGTGGTGCTTTTATCGGTTCTTTTAACCACCATGCTACTGCTTAAAGACAGCTACTCAAATGTACTTGAAGCATTTAGTTTCTCTACATTTCATATTATTTCTTTTATTACCAGCACCGGTTATGGCGCAGCAAGCTTTACTGACTGGCCAGCTGAGGCTGGGTTTTTACTGGTTATTGCCGGCTATCTTGGTGGTTGCGCAGGTTCAACGGCTGGCGGAAATAAAATAATTCGTAACATTATTGTTGGCAAAATGATTAATAACAATATTAAACAGCTGCTTCACCCAAGAGCGATATTTACACTGAAGTATCAAGGATCGCCCGTTAAAGAAGATGTACGCCATGCAATTATGGCATTTATGACCTTTGCTGTTGGTTCAAGCTTACTGTTTACAATGTTGCTTATGGCAACGGGTCTGGATTTTTGGAGCGCATTTACTGCAGTAGCTGCATGCGTCAATGTACTTGGCCCTGGATTTGGTGAAGTTGGCGCTAACTTTCAACCCGTTTCAGACACCGGTATTTGGATACTCTCGGTCGCTATGATCGTGGGTCGGTTAGAATATTTTACTGTTTTTACACTTTTTACTCATAGCTTTTGGAAAAAATAACGAAGGAATACTATGGCACATTTTACAGTTATCGGTTTAGGCCGCTTTGGCATTGCAGCAAGCTTGGAGTTGATCCATTTAGGACACACAGTGACTGGCGTTGATAGCAACCCAAAACTCGCCGAAAAGTATGTTGAGCACTTATCAGAGACAGTGGTATGCGATTCAACAGATGAAGCGGCGTTAAAGGAGCTCGATTTAGCAAATAGTGAAGCGGTCTTAGTCGCGATCGGTGAAGATATGCAGTCCAGCATATTGTGTACCTTAGCACTAAAAAATTTAGCGGTTAAACAAATATGGGTTAAAGCCAGCACCAAAGCGCATCATACGATTATATCAAAGTTGGGTGTCTCGCGTATTATTCACCCAGAAGAAGAAATGGGAGTGCGCGTTGCACAAGCGCTTAATTACCCGATAGTGAACGACTATATTTCATTAGGCAATGGCTTATACGTTGTTGAAGTAAGTATAAAAGCTCACCTACATAAAACAAAACTAGGGCATCTACTCAGAGAAATAAAAGGCACTGTAGACCCTCTATTGGTAAAGCGCGCCAAGCAAACGTTTGTCAAGCTTGATGACGACTTTGAGTTACATACCCACGACACCTTACTGCTATCAGGTAGCCGAGTCGAATTAAACTATCTAGCTCCAAGGCTGTTATAACCATGGTTTTATGGCACCCTCTCAAAACGCCTATTGAGCGCAAAGTCAGTGGGCATAAAAAAATCAATGCTGCACCGCCGCTTATTTTATGCTGCAGCTTTTTGATATTAATCGCACTAGGGGCTTTAGCATTAAAGCTGCCTTTTGCCACCAATGAACCTATTTCGTGGATACAAAGTGCCTTTACTGCAACATCGGCGGTAACCGTCACCGGATTAGTTGTGGTAGACACAGGCTCCGCATTTACCCCTTTTGGCCAAGGGGTGATCGCGCTATTAATTCAACTTGGTGGCTTGGGTTTGATGACATTTGCAGTGGTAACCTTGCTGGCATTGGGTAACAAAGTTGGCTTTATTCAAAAAACAGTAACTAAAGCAGCTTTTAATCAAACAGATACATCAACACTTTTGAGTACGGCAAAATCAGTGTTGCTTTTTGCCATCATTGTTGAGTCACTCGGTGTTGTTATTTTAACGCTGTACTGGCTCCCTGAGCTGGGCTTACAAACCAGCTTTTTCCATGCGTTGTTTTATACCATTAGTGCATTTAATAATGCGGGATTTGCGCTTAGCCCCAACAGCCTAATGCAGTATGTTGACGATCCTGTGATCAATCTTACCGTTACTGGTTTGTTTATTATCGGTGGCCTAGGTTTTACCGTACTCATGGATGTGTATAAATCAAAACGTTGGGCAGCCCTTAGCACCTATAGTAAGTTAATGCTGATCAGCACGGTTATCATCAATATTGTAGCGCTGGTACTGATTTACGTTATTGAATATGACAATCCAAAAACACTGCAACCCTTGTCAGAAGTCGGTAAATGGCTAGCTGCTTGGTTTCAAGCCGTAACACCGCGTACGGCTGGATTTAATACCATTGCTATAGAAGAGCTGAGAAATGCCAGTACCGCATTAACAATGATGTTAATGTTTATTGGTGGAGGCTCACTCAGTACCGCAAGTGGTATAAAAGTAGTGACTTTTGTGGTGTTGATTTTAGCAACTTACAGCTACTTACGCCGCGATAAAGGCGTTACTGTGTTACGCCGAGAAATCGACAAAGAATCTGTATATAAAGCACTGGCTTTAACCCTTGTTTCAGCGGGTATAACATGGCTGGCTATTTTTACTTTACTGATTGTTGAAGATGCGCCTTTTTTAGATGTCGCCTTTGAGGCTGTGTCTGCACTTGGCACTGTAGGATTGTCTCGGGGTTTAACTGCTTCTCTTTCTCCGCTGGGCGAATTTATCATTATGTTTTTAATGTTTATGGGAAGGATTGGCCCCTTAATCATTGCCTACTTTTTAGCGAGTCCTCGCAGTAGGAAACTAAGATATCCAAGCGCACAATTATCGATTGGCTAAATAGCAGAGCTGGGAGAATCTCAAACTAAATCCCAGCTAATACTCGCTCAGTGACGTACTAGCTTGATGCCATTTAAAATTCGCCACATACTAACAGACGATTTTCATAGGTTAAAAACACAGATAATAACGCAGACACCTATCTTAATTTCGTAATGTGTAAACTAAAAATTGATTGGAAAACAACAAAGACATCCACTGTTAATTTATGGAATACAGCCAAAAATTAACCATGATGGTTTAAGAGCTTGCATAAAGATAATAACACAGACACCAATCTTAATTTCGTAATGTGTAAACTAAAAATTGATTGGAAAATAACAAAGACACCCATTGTTAATTTATGGAATACAGCCAAAAATTAACCATGATGATTTAAGAGCTTGCATAACGAATATGAGGTTGGTTAATGGTTCTGAATTGAATTGAATTGAATAAAATTTAACTATCGATACATTAATAAACTAACGACAAAAAAACCTTCAAACCAGCGCTTGCTATGCAGGAGAAAAAGCTGTTCATTTGCAGTAATCAACTAATGTAAGCTAATAAAACTCGTCATCGCGAACCTTTATTTATCAGCTTGGTTATCAAACTAAAAGTGAGGATACCAAAAGCATCAGCAAGTAGATCAGCGATGTCTAAGGTTCTACTAGGTATGAAGTATTGGCTTAGCTCTTCCAATAAAACGAATAGAAACACGACGCTCGAACCAATATACAAATTGCATGACAATACTGAATATGATTTTAGCTTAAACGCAAAATTAGCACCTAGAGTAAGCAAACCAAATAAACAAAAGTGCCCTACTTTATCGCCATAAGGGATACTTCTAACAAGCTCAAAGAAAATACTATGTTGCCCCGTATTAGCTTGATATATGACCCATATAATAAAGCTAAGAAAAGTAACTGACACAATAGTGATTAATTTATGCATGATTGTTTAATGTTATTGTTGAGTTACCAACCATAGCCGAATAGTGACTATAATTCAATCACTTAGTGTTCCACTGCTAAAGCAACCATCAGATCCCTGCAAGGTCACGCTCGGTGATGCACTCGTCCGATGCCATTTCAAATTCGCGGCATACTAACGGGCGGTTTTCGTAGATTGAACACATTAAGGTATTGCGGTCGAGTGCTTGGCACCAACCATCATCGGCGCGTTTCATCACTTCGCTGCCCCATTTATCATACTCAATATAATGAAATGGCACACCGGTGTCGGTCACAATACGCACTTCTAACTGACAACAACATGCTTGGCAGTTAGCACAGGTAACCGGCTCAGGGGCGTTAGTAACTGTTTCAATAGGAATTATATTGTCGATGGGGATAACGGTTTGAGGCATAGCGGCTTACTAAAATAATGTTAGCCGCTTAGCATACACGAGCAAAACTAACGCGCCAGTAGTTTCGCTTTTATTTCGCTGTAACGCTGCTGCTCACACAAACCAAAACCACTGAGTTGACGCACTTTGTTACGCGCAAATAACGGTACGCTCATTCCCGCTAAAAAGCGGCATTGGGTTTCAATACCTATATTATGTATACCTTTACTGGCGAGGTGACTAAGTAACTCATCAACCTTTTGATAAATTACAGCATCGTTAGCAAAGCTATGAGCGAGTGAATATTCAAGTGTTACAGCTTGGCCTCTACATACTGAGCAATGGCCGCATTGCTGTGGCGCTTGATGGTCGTCAAAATAACGAGCAAGGTTATAGCTCAAACATGTTTTAAGCTCGAAAAAGCGAATAAGTGCCGCAATACGCTTAATTTCAGCTTGCTCTTTATCAACAAAATAGCTGTGTAATTGCTTAGCCAGCTCAGGGTTATTAATTACCTCATTATGTACTTGATAGACTTGGGTGATTCGCTTTGTTTCAAGTGCTATTAAATTCTTCTCTGCTAAATAATCAAGCGCTGCAACAACGCGTTTGCGATCCACCTGAGCGGCTTGGGTAAGCGTGTCAAAATTTAGTGTGCCCCAGATTTTTTTAAACTGGGTATGGTTAAATATTAACTGTAAAAATGCTTGTCTATCAGCATCAAAGTGACCAAGTAAAGCGGCTTTATCAACCAAAAACTTATATTTAAAGTCGGCGTAATAAGCATAAAGTGGTGTTATTGCACCTTGCATTTCCAATTGTACTAACAAGGTTTTAAGCGCTAATTGGCGAATATTACTATCACTTGAAAGGCTGTATTCTTGCATTTCCCACTGTTGACTTTCTTTTGAGTGATCGCTTTGGTGTTGGCGAATATCGTTGATCACATGCTCAATACCGCTAAGCTCTGGGGTATCGCCATAAACAAAGTTTTCAACCGTGTTTAAGCCATCTAAATTAGCCAATGTAAAACACTGCGATAGTTGTCCGTCTCTCCCTGCACGACCAATTTCTTGGCTGTAGTTTTCAATCGACTTTGGTAAATCATAATGAATAACAAAACGGATATCTGATTTATCAACCCCCATACCAAACGCAATCGTGGCCACTACGACATTAATTTTACCCGCCATAAAATCATCTTGGATACCATAACGCAGGGTATCTTCAAGCCCAGCATGATAAGCCACAGCGTGTAAGCCCTGGCGGCTAAGCGCTTCAGCGACTTGCTCTGCACTATGTTGTAAGGTCACATAAACAATCCCTGGGCCCGTTTGCTCGCGCACAATATTAGCCAATGTACTTGCTTTATCAGCGCTTTTCACGCTGAGTATCGATAAGTCTAAATTAGCCCGATAAAACCCAGTTTGTACAATGCATTCTGGGGTAATTGCAAAACGTTCACTCATATCACGCTTTACTTTTTTAGTGGCGGTGGCCGTTAATAATAATACCAAGGGAATATTGAGCTCATCACGATAGCGCGGCAGTTTTAAATAATCAGGCCTAAAATTATGGCCCCATTCGGAAATACAGTGAGCTTCGTCAACCACCAGCATTGAAATAGCCACTTGATTAATAAATTCACGAAATCGCTCGTTTTTAAAACGTTCTACCGACACCATTAAGATTTTCACTTTACCGGCACGCACATCGCTCATTACAGTGTGGCTTTGCTCTGTAGTTTGGCTTGAATCAAGGCTTGCGGCATAAATTCCCTTGTTATTTAAAAAACCAATTTGGTCTTTCATCAGCGCAAGTAATGGCGAAACAACCAGCGTTAGATTAGGTAAATGCAATGCAGTTAACTGATAACACAATGACTTACCAGATCCAGTGGGGAAAATTGCCAATGATGATTGGTTATTTAGCAGTTGCTCTATGGTTTGCTGCTGACCTTGGCGAAATTGACTAAACCCAAAGTGTTGCTCAAGTGAAGAAAGTATCGATCCGCTCATAATATTTCCCTTTATTCATATTCCCTAATAAAGGAAATCATAGTTTGAAAATGCAATGTTTGCCATGGTAACTTTTTTTTGCTTTATTTTCTTGGCTTATCTATTTGTTCCTATTAAATTTTACTGACAAATCGTGAGAAAAGGCGCATTATAAATGCGTTGCTTGAAAAGGTATTTTGAACATTTTTGTTCAGCTCAATACCTAAGTGTTCTATACGTTTCATCATCATAAGAGCATTTAGGTATAATTCTTTTGAGGGCAATGAAATGATAACCACACATCCTAAAATCGTGATCATCGGTGGCGGTGCCGGCGGCCTTGAGCTCGCAACGCAATTAGGGCATAAACTAGGGAAGAAAAAACACGCCGACATTCTATTAATTGATAAAAATCGCACCCATATTTGGAAACCTTTGCTGCACGAAGTGGCAACGGGTTCTATAGATGCCGATTTAGATGGGGTAGTTTACTCAGCACACGCAGCAAAACATCATTATAACTTTCAACTTGGCACTTTTTGCAACCTTGATAACGCTAATAAAACCATCACACTCAGTGCCTTTAATGACGAACTTGGCCATCAAATTTTACCACAACGCACCGTTCATTATGACTACTTGGTGATTGCCATCGGCAGCGTCAGTAACGACTTCAATACACCCGGTATTAAAGAACATTGTTTTTATCTTGATTCAAACCAACAAGCGGAACGCTTTCAGCACGCGCTACTCGATAACTTTACTCGGCTACATCAAGACGACGACCCACAGCATGCATTAAATATTGCCATTGTTGGCGGTGGCGCAACAGGCGTTGAACTCTCAGCTGAGCTGTATCATGTTTCTGACTTATTAAAACTTTATGGTTTGACAAATATGTCGGCAAAGCGCTTACACATTCACTTAATCGAAGCAGGCCCGCGTATTTTACCCGCCCTACCAGAGCGTATAGCAAACTCAGCGAAAAGAGAGCTACTAAAGCTTGGTGTTAACGTTCGAGAAAACACCCAAGTAAAGCAGGCAACAAATCAAGGATTCATCACTAAAGATGATGAACAGATCGATGCCGACATTATGGTATGGGCAGCGGGTGTAAAAGCCCCCGATTTTATAAAAGATCTCGGGGTTTTTGAACTAACTCGTAATAACCAAATCATGGTGAACGACTATTTGCAAAGTAATAGCGATGACACCATTTTTGTATTAGGTGACTGTTGCGCGTTTACACAAAAAGATGGCAAATTAGTACCGCCCCGTGCGCAATCAGCCCATCAAATGGCACAATGTGTTGAAAAAAACCTAATTGCGACACTGCGCCAACAGCCGTTAACTGGCTTTGAATACAGCGATCATGGTTCGCTCGTCAATTTGTCACGCTACAGTACCGTGGGGAGCTTAATGGGCAACCTCACTAGTAATAGCTTTTTTATTGAAGGCAAGATAGCCCGCTTTATGTATATTTCGCTCTATCGCATGCATCAACGCGCTATCCACGGCAGCGCCAAAACCTTTGCATTATGGATCAGCGAAAAAGTGCTCCGGGTCGTTAGGCCAAAGATGAAATTACATTAAGCAACTAACAAGAGTAAGTGGAGCCGCCGCTTCACTTACACACCTAGAAATAAAATAAAAAATGACACCCATCTAGAAATTATAATGATACCCATTAAAATTAAAATTGACACCCATCCATACACCCATCCATATATATCTAAAAAAATGCAAACTTACATTTTAAAGCAATGGATTGAAGGTAAATAAAAAAGACACCCATCTAAAAATTGCAATGACACCCATTCAAAATAAGAATGAAATTGCAAACATCCAGGTTAGGGCAATAAACGAAACAATTAAAAACCGTAGTTATTTTCAAAAAGGACTTTTATACAAATGGCAGATAAATATCAGGCGTTTGCATTTTTAGGCGTCAAAAAAATCTGAATTAATAAGTTATGTATTATTGGTTGGCTACGTTATCACGCTAGTAATTTTTCGCAATTCGTTAGATTCGTTCGTCGCTTAAAGTGTTGATGTTCACAAAACATATTTAACGACTCAGGTCTTCCAACAGCACCGTGAAAAACGGTGGTAAATTTGCTGGTAACTTTCAACCAGTTTTCGGGGGTTATTTGCAACCTTTCAAGCAAAGGGGTTAGATCGGCGGCTATATAACCTATTTTATCAGGACGAATACAGCGCCCTGTCGCATCAACAAGAGAAAGGTAGGAAGTTAGCTCAAAAGGTAAACCTTTCACCATATGCTGTGTTGCCATCCCTGAAAAACGTTGTAATGATTTGGGCTGTTTCCCTGCTGCGACCGAAATAATACGCTTTTTGACACTCGTGAAATCTGAATTTTCTGGTTTGTCAGCAATACCTGCACGAACTGGGTTTAAATCAACATACGCCATACATGCTAATAATGCGGCTTCATCAAGTAACGCTTGGGATTTGAACCGTCCCTCCCAAAATCGCCCCTTACAGTCATCTTCTTTATTTGCTTTTCGCGCTATATATTCATTTAAAGAGCGCATGAACCAGCTAATATCCATTAACCTTGAACGATATTGCGCAATACTATCTGTAACTATTTTCATCTCAAAAGATGCTAGCTTTTCACCTTTAGCAAAACGTCGTGTTAATTCAGAACCTTTAAAGGCTTTATGCCAGCGAATTGCAACTGCTCTATCATTTACTCTTTCCGCCTTTTTACTATCTACGTACACTACAATATGAGTATGATTACTCATTACTGCATAAGCGCACACATCTATAAAAAAGAGAGATGCCAAACTCATTAGCTTATCTTCAACCCATTTTCTGCGGTGTTCATAACATTGACCCGTATATTCATCCACACCACACAAATAGGCACGTCTTACACATCGTGATATACAATGATAGTAACGAGTGTCCGTTAAACTGATTTGTCGATTTCTTGCAGTAGCCATAAATATCTCAGATATCACGTTCCTTATAAAATACTAGTTCCTCATGGTAAAACTGCAAATATAGTCATTATTATGGGTGTCATTTAAGTTTGAATTACTACAATCGCCATTTATTAGGTGGGTGTCTTTATTTTTTTATTAGTTACTCTGGCTGTGCTGAGGCTAGATGTTCGTAACGGGCTAATATTTCATCATATTCACCTGAGCGCTTTATTTGCTCTAGCCCTTTGTTGAAGGAGGTTATTATATATTCAGCATCGGGATGCTCTTTACTGATCCCTATATGAAGAGGGTGCTTAATTAAAGCTGGTTGCCAAATTGTTAGCTCTGTTGAGTAACCATTTTTTTTCATTTCGAACCATGCTGCGTATTTATCAACCAGAGCAATATCAGCGCGATGCTTTTTTACATGCTCAAGACAACTATGGACATTAAGTAAAGGAACGATTGTAAGCCTATCAATAGACTGTAAATACTCATGATATCCGTAACCTCTAATTGTACTGATTGTTAAGCTTTCTAGGCTGTGAGGGCCTTGATAATCAAGCTGCGACTTAGTATTACTAATTATGCTAAGTTCATTAGTAAAGTAGGGCTGGCTAAATAAAATTGTTTTAGCACGATTTTCTGTCCACCATAATGCAGGGATCAAATCTATTTCATTATTTTAACATTCGCATTGCACGACTAAATGGCGCTATTTTAATATCGAATGCAATATTCTGGCTAAAAAATGCAGCACGTACAAGCTCAGTAGTCATACCCGTTCCATCAGCAAATATGTAGGGAGGCCATTCATTATGAGATCCTACTAAAGGCTGTGTTATTGAATTAGAAAGCGCAGCAGTACTTTGTATGCATAACAGCAAAATAATAAAAAATTTAGTCATAGCAACACGATACCTTTTATCATGCCTATCTAAAGATACACAATAATACATTTGCTCTAGGCAAATCTGCGTAACTTAACTATTTAACCTAAGGCTTAATGGCAACTTGAACTTTGTTACTAAACCAGAGCTTCAACTGTTTAAGCTTAGACTACATTTGACTATATTATTTTCAATCTATAAAAAAGTATTGCCTAAAATAAATAACAAAAAATCCTTATAGCATATTTGAGTGGATTGTCTTCAAATTTAAATAATTTACCTGTAAGTTATAAAAAACCACATAAAGGAATGATGCTATGACCGCGAAAACGCTGATTTTCAACTTTGATGGCACAGGTAGTGAGCCACGTGATGCTGAGCAGTTCAGCTCTGCGCATTTTAAGGAAGATGCAAGCATTTCGAATATTCTCAAACTTCATTTATTAATGGGTGGCCAATTAAATAACGAGCCCGTTACTCCTTTTACTAATCAACTTAGCTTCTATTACCAAGGTATTGGAACTCAAGGAAGTCGTTTAAAGCGATTCCTCAATCAATCTTTCGCACCACGCGATGACGATGTTGCCAGTATTTTAAATCATGCTATAAATGATTTTAAGCGCTACTACAAAACTGGCGATACATTGTTACTCACTGGCTTTAGTCGCGGCGCTGCGTTAGCACGACGTTTTGCAAAGTGCTTAGAGCCGCTCATAGATAATAACGTTTATTTATGCGTATTTGATACTGTGGCATCCATTGGTTTATCCAAAGTCACCAAGGCCACCCGAGGCGCTGAGCATGTTATTTTTGAAAACCATACTTTAGCGACCAACATAAATCAGGCTCTGCATTGTGTGGCACTGGATGAAAAGCGTCGAGCTTTTGAGCCTACCCTTATAAATCATCAAAACAATGTACATGAAATATGGTTTGCAGGCGCACATTCCGATATCGGTGGTGGCTATTATCGAGATGGGCTGGCGGATATTTGCTTACGCTTTGCAATGGAGTGGTTACTTGAACTGCCTGTGGCTTTATCCTTTTTAACTAGTCAAGCAATCGAGTATTCATCGTTATTTCCTGCGGATCAAAACAGTTTTATCGCCCAAGATGATATGACCATCACCCCAGATCCTCTCGCGTTAAGCCATCAACAGAATTATTTTTGGTTTAATCCTTTATTTAAACTGATTGATCGTGAATGTACCGTGCTGGTTGATGACGAACAAAGTAAGCTGTTACCCATTATCCACCACAGTGTTGCTACACGTATCAATCAATTAACCAGTTATCGTCCCGAGTCTTTAAAAAACCTTAGTTATCAACTGCTGTATGCAGATCAAACTACGTTTAGTTTTAACGGTTTGTCTGCCCATATAGCTTTAAAAAATCAAAACATGTCAGTGTTACAAATTGGCCAAAGCCAAGATGTGTTGGTTTATGCCGCAGAGCAATACAATGCAACAGGACTAATGCTTGAACAAGGAGCTACTTATCGCTTTAGCCCTTACCCAGAACAACTTTGGTATGACGATGGCGTAAAATGTGGGCCACAAGGTTGGCACCGAGATAACCTACAGTTGGGTGTAAAAGAGATCCCCATGGCATTGCTCGAACCCTTTCGTCGTTTACCACATGCAAACTGGTTTGCCTTAATTGGTGCTATTGCCCATAGCGATAATGATGCTTTTGAGATTGCCGATGGGGGTGAATTTAAAATGACTCACTCAGGAGAATTTACGCCTTTTGCAAATGATTTGGTGCGTTTTTATGGCGCTAATGCTGGGCGTATAAAAATAAACGTGACCCGCCTTGGTTAATTGCATTATTAATAGGCCGTGCTAACGGCCTATTGGTAACATTAAACTATCACTATTTTGCACTTAAAGCGGCTTCAGCTTCAGCCAACATAGCAAACTCTTCATCGGCACTGTGTGCGACTAAGTGCTTACTACTGTATGCAAAGTAATAAATCGCTCCGATCACAAATAGCACCACAGTAAACAAGAATGCACGAGGATCAAACGCGTATACCCCAGTTAAAGCCACCAAAGATAAGACCAGCGCAATTGCTGAGGTTATCATGCCACCTGGCGTTTTATAAGGTCGTGCGAGTTCAGGCTGTTTAATACGCAGTAAAATATGGCTCAATGCCATCAATGCATACGAAACCGTAGCGCCTACCACGGCCATCGCCAGCATTAAATCACCTTCACCACTTAATGATGCTAAGAAGCCAAAAATACCCGGCACGATTAAGGCACGTGCCGGCACTTTTCGTGAAGTTGTAACCGACAAACTTTTTGGAAAGTAGCCCGCTCTAGAGAGCGCAAACACTAACCGACTATACCCATAGATAATCGAGAAAAACGACGCCACTAAACCCGCTAAACCTAATATATTAACGAGTGTTGCTAAGCTTGCATTCCCTGTTACGTTTAGCGCATCAACTAACGGCACGGCACTAGACCCCATTGCGCTGGCACCACCGGCACCAGGGATCAATACTACGACTAACAAAGCAGTAAACAATAAAAACAACATTGCACCTATAATTCCTTTTGGCACGTCTTTAGCTGGATCTTTGGCTTCTTCTGCCGCTAATGGTACGCCTTCAACGGCTAAAAATAACCACATTGCAAACGGCAATGCAGCCCACACGCCATACCAACCAAAGGGCAAAAACTCGGAGGCTCCAGCAGCATCGGTGATGGCAATATCAAACAATCGCGACACATCAAAATGTGTAAATAATGCGATCGCAGTGGCTATAATGGCAAAAACCGCTAAGCCACTTATCACCATCATCACTTTTAATGCTTCACCCACTCCCGCTAAATGAATACTGATAAACACAATATAGAACAGCGCATACACCCAAGGACCATTAAAACCCAGTAGCGCTTCGACCGCCGAGCCAATAAAAATAACAATCGCAGCGGGTGCTAATGCATACTCGATTAACACGGCCAAGCCGGTCAAATAACCACCAGCAGGGCCCATTGCCTGACGCGCAAAACTATAGCCACCACCCGATGCCGGAATGGCCGCCGACATTTCTGCTAATGACAAAACCAAAGTTAAATACATCACCGCCATTAATACTGTGGCGACAGCAAAGCCGCCCCAACCAGCTTCTGCAATACCAAAGTTCCAACCCGCAAAATCCCCAGAAATAACATACGACACTCCTAATCCCGCCAATAAAATCCATCCCGCGGAGCCTCGTTTTAACTGTCTTTTTGCAAGGTACTCTTTATTATCTGACATTATCTTCTCCTGCTATTTATTGTTGTAATTACATTATGTTTTCGTTGTTGATTATTCTGATAGTAAAAAGTTTGTTGTTTGCGTTTGATGCTCTATCACATCGTCTTGACTGCGATCTTTTAACCCCACCCCTGACAGGTTTAAACGTTTCGCTTCTTGTAAAAGATATAAAGTTCGTTGTGCTGCATCCTGATATGACAGCCCAGCAGGACGAATATTAGAGATACAATTACGACAAGCATCATTCAGCCCTGTTTTTGGCTGCCAAGTTAAATACAGCCCTAAACTATCTGGAGAACTTAGCCCTGGCCGTTCACCAATTAATACCAGCACCACCTTGGCATTAAGGAGCTCACCTATGTCGTCGCCTATCGCCACTCTACCTTGCTCAACTAAGCTGATCGGTGCCAAACGCCATGGCTCTGGTTGTTCACGCAGTATCGTCAGTAACTGAACAAGAAAAGGATGGGCATTTTTTTGTACTGCTAAAGACGATAAACCATCAACAATAACGATTGCGATATCATGGTGTAACTCAGTGGCTATAGCCGCTTTCCTCATATAGTTGCTTAGCTGATCGCGCGATGCTTGATCTAGTTTTCGACCTAAATCAGGGCGTTGTAAATAATGATTGCGATCCACGGCTTGACTATGTAAATGCAGTGGTGATGCGCAAAAATCCTCTAGCTGTTCACTTAACGCAGCTAAATCCAATGGAAAATTAACCGCATCTCGTGCTTGCGCATGGGAGAGTTGAAACGCCAACATTTCAGCCGTCGAAAGACTGATCCCAGCGCGCCCTAAACCAATGCGTGCATCGGTAAAGCTGCGTAGTTGCCGCCAAGGGTTATGCACCACTTTGCCATTATCTTGATGTTGTTGCTGTATTTGCTGTGCCGTTTTGGGAGATGAGTTTTTCATGGCTGTCCACCACCTAAAGCTTTCAAAGAACGCGCAAATTGTGACGGTAACGTGTCAGACAAAATATGCTGCTGGGTATCTGTCATAATGTTCATTTTTGCCAGCCAAAGTTCGAATTCAGGTGCTGGACGCAAACCTAATACCCGCCTTGCATACAGAGCATCATGAAATGAGGTGGTTTGATAGTTAAGCATAATATCGTCAGATCCGGGGATCCCCATTACAAACGAACACCCCGCTACACCGAGTAAGGTCAGTAAGTTGTCCATATCATTTTGATCTGCCTCAGCATGGTTGGTGTAGCACACATCACAGCCCATAGGCACACCCAGTAATTTGGCACAAAAATGGTCTTCAAGCCCTGCTCGAGTAATTTCTTTGCCATCAAATAGATATTCCGGGCCAATAAAACCCACTACGGTATTGACCAGTAACGGTTTGAATTTTCGCGCTACGGCATAAGCACGGGTTTCACACGTTTGTTGATCAAGCCCATGGTGGGCATTTGCTGATAGCGAGCTGCCCTGCCCCGTTTCAAAATACATCACATTATTGCCTACTGTTCCGCGTTTTAAACTTTGTGCTGCATCTTGCGCCTCAGCAAGTGTATTTAAATTAAAACCAAAACTTGAGTTAGTCGCCTCAGTCCCCCCTATAGACTGAAACACTAAGTCAACCGGCGCACCGGCCTCAATACATTCAATGGTGTTAGTTACATGCGTGAGAACACAGCTTTGAGTCGGGATCTGGTATTTTTCAATCACATCATCCATTAACCGCATTAATTTAATCGCTTGTGCAACATTATCAGTGGCGGGGTTAATACCAATTACGGCATCGCCACTGCCATACAGCAGCCCATCTAAAATACTCGCGGCAATGCCATTTACATTATCTGTTGGATGATTAGGCTGTAAGCGTGTTGATAAGTGGCCAGGTAAGCCAATGGTATTTCTAAATGCAGTCGTAACATGGCACTTTTTGGCAACTAAGATCAGATCTTGATTACGCATTATTTTACTAACAGCAGCAGCCATTTCGGGGGTAATACCCGCTCTGATTGTCGCTAAAACATGGCTTGTTGCGTGATCACTCAGCAGCCAATTACGAAAATCACCTACCGTTAAATGTGCGATTGCTGCAAATGCGTTAGTGTCATGTTCATCTATTATTAGCCGAGTAATTTCATCGTCTTCATAAGGGATCAAGGCATCGTTCAAGAATGTTTTTAAAGGGACTTCTGCCAGCGTCATTTGTGCCACGGCTCGCTCTTCGGCAGAACTGGCAATAACACCTGCCAAGCTATCACCAGAGCGCTGCGGGGTCGCTTTAGCCATTAACTGTGCGAGATTGTTAAACTGGTAGGTTTTACTTCCTAACGTGTATCGATACGATTTACTCATAAACTTACCTTGCTGACAAAATGTGTGTTAAAAAGGATAGGCACAGCTATTGCTTTTACTACAATAAAAAACAATAAATAAAGCAATAAACAGTACAACGATTCTTTTAAGGTAGCTTATAGCGTACCAAGCAACTATCAAGTTTTGGCAAATGTTACTTAAACAATAAAAATCATATAGTTAAAATTAAAAATCGGACAACTACTGTTTACTTGTAATAATTAGCCTGAGGTGTAATACGCAACTATGCAACATAATTTACCGACAAATGCACCAAGTAAGTGCACTTTAGCTACAACCGATGTGGACCAGCAGGCGGGAAACCTAACAAACTGGCAACAAAAATATGATCAAGTCAGTGATGGCCGCTTTTATGGCTGTATTGATGAAGTGGCTTATGATGGTTTGCAAGTGTTTAAAGAGTATACACAGTGCGCATTACGACAACAGTGTAAAGTATGGCCAAATGCGTTATGGCTTGGCATTCCGGTAAACGCACTAAACAGTAAAATTAACGGTCTCACCATCGCTGATAATCAATTAATGTGCCGCCCAAGTGATTGCAACTTTGAGCTGATCACCCCTGCGCAATTTAATATTTATGGCATGGTGATCAATCAAGATACCCTTCATCAAATTGCTCAGCAACAAGGGTTGTCGCTTCAGGGCATTTGTGAGCATGGATCACCGCGTATTACAACATCACCACAAGCACTGCAACGTGCTCGTGAATGCATTGAACAAATCATTTATGCTAATGGCGGTGGAGCAAGTGCGGCTTTACAACACGATATTTTATTAAATTTAGTGCTGCACTTACTGCAATCACAACTCCCCCAGCAAAAAGTAACCCCAAGTTATAAACACCGTAAAAACGTTGTTGATAAAGCGAAAGAATTTATTCACGATCACCCAGACAACATAGTGACTATCACCCAATTATGTGAGTTTACCTACGTTTGTCGACGGACTTTACAATACAGCTTTGAAAGTATTTTAGGCATCAATCCGCTGCGTTTTTTACGCATGACCCGGCTTAACCAAATACGCCGTGAACTCAGTGATCCGCAACAAAATAAACACATTTCAATGATTGCCGCCAATTGGGGCTTTTGGCATCCGGGCCAGTTTGCTAAAGACTATAAACAACTATTTGGTGAAAACCCTTCAGACACAGTAAAACGTGCGCAGCTTTAGTGGTATCAATTATAGCCAGTTAATTAATAGGTATAGCTGGCAATTATTTGCTTGATATTCGATTGCATATCAATGATCGCTGCATTAATTGAGCGCACATTGTCCATCGTGACCGTTTTTTTACTGAGCATAAAATGGATTGGATTATCATGAATAACATAAGGATGCAGTGTAATACCGGGGATTTTTTCTTGGCTTATGAGGTATAACCCAGATATTTCATCATCGATCATAAAATCGACGCGTTTAGCTTTTAACATATATAGCCGGTGCTTGAGCAAAGGTACTCGTACAAGTAAATCTTTATTGTTTGTGACTTTGCTTAGCTGCTCAAATTCTTTACCATAATAACCACCATTATTTACGGCTATTGTTTTTTGTTGCGCCAACAGGCTGGCTAAATCGTGTGTTAGGTACTTAGCATCTTCATACCAGAACAGCCGCATTTTCTCACGTCTATATGGGGTTGAAAAGTGACTATATTGGGCACGTTGTTGATTGAAACTCGCAGCAGTTAATATATCCACGCGGCCTTTTTCAAGCTCGACCAAACCGCGCTTTGATGACGGTAAAGACACAAACTGACTACAGAATCCAGCATGCGTTAACACCAAACGGCTGATCTCTACATCTATTCCTGTAAGAGCCTGCTCACCATCAAAGACAAACGGTGGCCAAGGTAACACCACCCCTACTTGCAGAGTTTTTTCGCAGCCGCTACTAATTGGACTCAACAATATCAAAAATAAGTAAATGTATTTAATAACTACAGCCTAGTAAAATTATAGACGCTTTGTACAGTATGGTGCATCTGACTCGAAATACAAAAAAAGCAGCCCGAAAGCTGCTTTATGTGAGTAAATTACACTTTAATTTATTACCTAAAAGTAGGCTTGATTAATAGGCTAATTAAAGTAATTTCCATACGTCTGCTACGCCGGGCTCATTTCCTTGAGTCCACCACTTCGCTTGGTATTTGTTACCACCATAAGAAACTTGGTCACCGCTATTGTAAGTTGCTGATGACTGCCAAATCAGAGCACCTGTATCATCTGTTGGTTGCGTAATTGCTTCCCAAACGCCACCTAAGTCAGGACGATTACCTTGAGTCCACCATTTAGCTTTGTATGTTACGCCGTTATAAACAACAGTATCGCCACCAACATATACCTTACTGGCACCCCACGTATCACCTGTAGGAGGCGTTGTATCGGTGTTAGTTACCGTTACAGTAAAGCTTTGAGTGGTAGCAACTTGGCCGTCACTTACTGCCACAGATACTGTTAAGTTTGTATCTGCAGCTACTGCGCCGGCCGTAAGATTAACACTGGCACCACTGCCAACTAATGTAAGACCTGCAGGGACATACCATGTATAAGTCAGTGCGTCGTTTTGCGGATCAGAGGCAACAACCGTTACTGCTGCAGAAGCGCCTTCTTCAATAGTGATATCAGCAATCGCATCAACTGTCGGTGCAGTGTTGTCACCAGTTGTTGGCGCGATGACATTAACCAAAACACTTTGGCTTACCGTTGCTTTGCCATCAGTTACACTGACGGTTGCGGTAAACTGGCTGTCTTGGGTTACGTTAGGTGCAGTAATTGCCAATGTGCTTGTTGCACTGCCAGATACTGTTAACTCAGGTGATGCAGTCCAACTAAACGTCAGTGGATCATTATCGGCATCTGTTGCTGAAGCACTGACAGAAACACTTTCGCCAGCGTTCACGGTTAAAGTGCTTGATACTGATAACACTGGTTTTTTATTACTTGGTGGTGTAACAACTCCGCCTAAGCCATCGTGCATAGCATTGAGAATATCGCCATTATCTGCATCAATTTCCCATGCAAATAACCCACCTAAGTTATATTGATTAACATAAGCACCTTTAGCTATCACTGACTCACGGCTATCATAAGTGATTAGTTTACCTGTGGCGCGATTCCACACATACGCCGCTTGCGCTTGGTCATCGTAGCCTACTTCAAAGCCATTAACACCAGTACCTGCAGCACCAATCATATGAGTTTTGATGCCTTTATAATCAATAACGCCATCTTCCCACACGCCTTGTGCTGTTGAGCCTTTTAATGGACCGGAGCCTGTTGCTGTCATAGGGTTACCATCAATAGTGGTGCCTGTTGGATAAACACCTTCCCAACCACGGCCATACATAGCAGTACCAACAACAATTTTTTTCGAGTTTACATTTTGTGCTAATAATAACTGTACTGCGTTATCTGTTGTATAAGCAGGGCCTTTACGTGGCTCACCGTTTTCATCTACGCCCGTACCATTACATTGCCCTACGCTCATATGCTCACCACAATAAAGCGCAGTTTGATGGCCAGTTACGCCACTCCATGCCCCATAAAAGTCATAAGTCATAGCGAAGATATAATCCATGTATTGGCTAGCGGCTTGGTAGTCAACGTCTTCAATTTTATCGTAACCAGCGCCAATTGCTGACGTAAGCTCATAAGTACGGCCTGTTTCAGCTTCAAGCTTATCAAGCATAGCGCGCAGCTCTTGCATTAACGCAACGTATGCAGGACCATCATTTATCGGATCGCCAATATCTGGGTTAGGGCCGTCACCACCAGGAAATTCCCAGTCAATATCAACACCATCGTAAAACTTCCAGGTTCTTAAAAACTCTTCCATTGATGTTACAAAGGTGTCGCGGTTAGCTTTATTAGTAAAACCACCAAATGGATCAGAAAGCGTCCAGCCACCTACTGATGGTAAGATTTTAAGATCGGGGTAACGTTGCTTAAGTGCCATTAACTGTGAATACGTACCACGGATTGGATCTTTTGCATCCACACCTGGTAATGCTTTTTGTACAGCAGCCCATGGATCGTGGATAACCACTTCATAATCAGCAGAGCCAGCACAGGCTGTTTCAAGTGCTTGTTTAGGACTGCCAGTTAGTGATGCATTTTCACCACAAATTGGAATGAAGCCATATAAAATGTGACTTAAGTTTTGTGCTGGAATATTTGTTACATCATAATCACGACCGTAAATACCCCACTCAACAAAATACGCACCGGTCACTAACCCTGCTTTGGTACCAATATCACGATTATTAGGATCAACATCCATCGGCAATGGCGCTAAGTGCCCGCCGTCGGTATCTGCAATTACGATTGGCTTACCGGCACTGCGTGCGCAAGTAGTACCGACTTCGCATAGTTCTACATACAATGTATGGCGACCAGCTTTGTCATAAGGGAAAGAAATAGTTCCGCTCTTAGAACCTGCAGAAAGTGTGCCTTCATTTACCAACATATCATCAAAGTAAACTTTGTAGCTGTCACCACCGTCACCGCTCCATGCACTCCATTGAATATTGATGCTCACCTGCTCCACACGGGTAACAAGTTGCTTATAAGAACCGTTACCTTCTAAGTTCACTTCAACAAACGAATATTGTTGCGGTTCCCAATTAATACTTGGTGTAGACGGTGCTGCAAAGGCTGTACTTGCAAATAGAGCAACGCCAATGGCTGCTGTTAACTGTTTAATATTCATATTTCTCTCTTATCCATTATTAATTTAATTATTTAATAAGTTTGAACTACAAAACTTAGGCTTCTTATTAAAGTTTGGTCCATACATTGGCTTGTCCAGGTGTATCACCTTGAGTCCACCACTTAGCGCTATAGCGCTGTCCTTGATAGGTTACTTCAGCGCCACTTTGATAGGCTTTACTTGCATTCCAATCGTTATTCACATCCGATTGTGAATCGCTTTGCCATGCATTAGAGCTATCAGGTTGCTGACCCTGACTCCACCATTTCGCGGTATAAACAACTCCTTGAAAACTGGCTTTGTCACCGGCTTGATAAACTGCACTACTACTCCAAGCTACAACATCAGGATCAGTGATAACGCTGTCATTTACGGTGACTTTAAAACTAGTTTGAGTACTTAATTGACCATCCGAAACCGACACTGACACGGTATAATCTGTGCTTGTTGATACCTCTGGCGCACTAATCACCACGTTTGCGTCACCACCGGTAAAGCTCAGTGGTGCTGGCACTAACCAGCTGTAGCTCAATTGCGTTTGTTCATCATCAAAAGCATGAAGGTGTAAGGCTGTGCTGGTGTTTTCATCGACAACTAAATCATCTGGCGTATGTACAATTGGCGCAGTATTAGTGGGAGCGCTTTGCACGCTTAAGCTATAAGTGTAATTTTCATTACTGCTATACACTTGATTAGTCAGTACATCAGTACTGTTATAAACCACGTCACCGGCTTGATTTTGCACGCCAATTTGTACTAAGTGGGCATAATCTAAGTTCAGTTGTTGTGCCAGTGCTTGCTGCCAACTCACTTGATTCGCAGCGGTCACTTTTAATTGCTGATTGATAACCTCTTGGCCATTTTCATCAAATAAACGTGCCCAAACAGTGTCACCAGCAATGGCACTTTGTCCTTGACGAACAAAGTAACCAACACTTGACCAAACACTCGGATCCGTCGGCCCTGCGTCTGTCACAATATTGATATCGCTACAGTTATAGAAACCTTCCCCCACCACATCAATACGTTGCCAACGGCTATATAAAATAGCATCGCCGCTGCGCCCTTGTGGAATAGCAACATTCATTTCGTAATAACGCTTTCCATCGGTATCTTTGATAACGTCAATATTTTCATGTTGTTGAACTAGCTCTAAGTCAGCCCACGTCAATACATCTGTTGCTGCATTAAAGCTTGGTTTAGTTAAATAAAACTGCCAAAAACTGGGATTATGCGGCGTTGCTGCTAAGTAACGAATTTGAATTTCACCATTGGCATTAGGCACCACATCACTGCGTTGCCAATGCGGCGAAGGTAAATCCATACCACGCTTTGCGTTGTCACCACCGGCACATAACGACCCATTTGGTACCTTAGCCTCTACCGCAGCTTGATTTAAGTAGTCCGGTGTATTAACTGAAAACTCAATATCTTGTACAAATTGCACTGTACCCGACTCTAAAAATGCGGCACGACAAGCAAGGTTTGGAATATTAGTGCCATCTTCTGGCCACCAATACCCACCATCGGCTTGGCAAAAAGCTTGCCGCGCTTTTGGGCTATCCATATAACCATGGGCGTTCACTTGCGCTGGCATAATTGTTAGTAATACGCTGCTTGCCACTGCCGAGAGTGATAAAGTTTTAAATTTAATAGCTTTCATTGTTTTGTCCTTGAAAAGCTGAAATTTTGGGACAAGCAAACTTGCCCCTATTATTTACTTACAGACTACAACTTTTAGTCCAGTCAGCTGTTGCTCCTGGTTCAGAACTTGTCCACCACTTCGCTTTATAAACGGCACTGTTATGAACCATTAAGTCACCGCCTGCGGCATGGCTTGGATTGCCTGCCCAGTCTTTTTGAGGGAAGTTTGGATATACAGGGATTGAGCTCACAGCCACACCTTCACACATACCAGATGTATCGCCACCACCATTACCAGGATCCGTGGTGTCGCCGCCACCGGTAGTCCCATCAGGCAATTGTGGGAATTCAAATTTGAACGCGTAAACTTTGCCATCTTTTTCTATAGTAAAGTTACTAGGACCGGTAATTGGCATGTAATACATAACTTGCGCATTGACTGTTTTGCCACCACTGAAGTCTTTCGGTTGACCGCCCCATTCATTGTTCAGAGTGATTGAAAAACGGTGGAATTCATTTTCATACCCACCAATGTTGTTACCTGCGGCATTTGAGCCATTTACTTCAACTGCCATGCCCAATTTTTCTTGTGCGTTCCAGTTAGATTTAAAAATAGCCGATGTTGATACAGGTACATCAAACGAAATTTTCGCACCGCTTAGATCAATATTGGAGTTATTAGTGAACGCAAATGTTGGGCTAATTGGGTAGTTATCATCACCAATTGGGAAGTCTTTTGCTGCAAACGTTACATCTACCGCTTCAGTTGGTACAACAAAGTTTGGATTACCTGGATGAGTGTCGTACGCCACACCACTTTGGTTAAACTTGTCATAAGCCAAAGTTGTTAAGGTAGAACCCATGAAGTATTCACCTTTTGCTGAGTCAAAATCATAATCACCAGCAAGTTCCCAGAACATGATACCGCCAAGGCCATTGTTAATTACGTAATCAACTTTAGCTGCCATAGACTGCTCATCTTCAATAGATAGGAATACTTTTTTCTCTGAGTTCCATAACCAAGGTGCAACAGCAACGCTGTCATAGTGACGTGTATAAGTACCCGTTAATTGATCATCAACATCAGTCTCTGGTGTTAAGCCATACACACCTAAGTACGAACCAACAATGCCGTTCTCAAGATTTTTAACATGCCACAACGGGTTAGAACCTGCTGGCATTTCTTGTCCTGCATCGTTCTTATCATGCCAAAGATTATCAATGCCTAATGCGCCATTACCACACTTGTTCTTTTCACCAACGCCGGTACCTGTTGCGCAATCTGCTTGATTAGGTAGTGCAGATTGCCCCCACAGCCCATTAGTACCCCCGCTGACATCTTTAAAACCTCGGGTGTAGTAAGGAATACCAATATTGATACGTCCTGCCGATACTGCACCACGAAAATAACGTACCGCCCAATCAGTATTTAAATAACCAATCCCTTCAAACTCAGCTGTTGAGTAAACCCCCCATTGCGCTAGTTCAGAATCAATACCGGTATCAAACAAGGCCGCATTGTGGCCAACATGCGAGTTCCATGCACCGTGAAGGTCATAAGACATGATGTTAACGTAATCGAGGTATTTAACCGCTTGGAATGTTTCCATACCACGTAGTAAATAACCTGAAGAAGGCGATGCAATTGTTAGTAAATAATGTTTACCCGCTTTTTCACCAGCACGGTCTAGCTCTTCGCGCAGCTTTTTCATTAGTACTTGGTAAGATGCATTTAAACCTGCACGACATGCATTTGAAATTGGGAAATCATCAGGATGACCTGAATCTTTCATTGATGATGGGTATTCATAATCAATATCAACACCATCAAAACCATATTTTTCAATGAACTCGACTGAGCTTTTTGCAAAGGCATCAATACCCGCTTGATTAACTGAACCATCTGCATTGGTCGTCATGGTATAAAAACCACCACTTTCAACGCGGCCCGTTTCATCAAAGAAACCACCCGTTTCAGCCCAACCACCTACAGATACTAATGTTTTAACGTGTGGGTGTTGTTTTTTGAATTTGTTTAAAAGATTAAAGTGACCTTTATACGAGAAGCTTGGGTCCATTTCGGCACCTACCACTCCTGGCCATTCCATATTTGTAGCTGGATTACCTGCAGCATTTGGATCGCCAATCGATACTTTATTATTGGCATCAACATGGGCAAACGCATAGTTGATATGAGTTATCTTATCCCATGGAATATCATTTACTAAATAGCTCGGTTGGCCATTTGCGCCATTGCGCCAACTGGTAAAGTAACCAATTACACGACGCGGATGATCAACACCCATTATCTCACGACCATCTGCATCATACACAGTACAATACGGCGTATTTACACCTGGTGTTTGATATAACCCCTGCGGATGACAATCAGTTCCAGTCACTGGTCCGGTATTTTCTTCAACAACAGTAAGCAGCTTTGTTACTTGGGCTGTTGCGCCTTCGTTATCAGTTACCGTTAACGTAAAGGTTGCCTGACCAAGCGCTGTTGCTTGCCAAGCATAACTGCTTGATGCCGTACTTGCTTGGTGCACATCAGCACCATTAACCGCAAAGTTAAGTGCCGTTACTTGACCATCACTGTCAGTACCAGCAAGCGCAAACACCACTTGTGAGCCAACCGTTAATTCTGTTGGTAAACTGCTGAAACTAATTGTTGCCACCGGTGCTTGATTAACCGGCTCCACGATCTCAGTAACACTGATCGTATTGATCACTTGCGTAGATTGCGCGCCATCGTCATCGGTTGCCACAGCACTCACTTGATGTGTGCCGACAACTGCAGGCCAATTAGTACTAAACGGTGCGCTACTATCAGTTGCGATTAATGCACCATCAACAAAAAACTCAACTTTTGTCACAGAGCCATCGTCATCGGTTGCTTGCGCAGTCATGACAACGCTGTCTTTATCAGCAAATTGAGAATTGTTTGCGGGGGTTAATACTGTAATATTTGGCGCCTGACTTTCTGTGACAGCGCTGTCACACAAACCCAAAAGTTTCCAATCTTGCCAGTCACCAGCATTTTCAACTGGATTTGACTGTGTCCACCATTTTGCCTCATACGCATTATCTTGTGCGTGTACTTGGCTGCCACCGCTGTGAGTTTGACCCGTTTGCCATTGTGTTAATACACTACAGTCAACTGCTGCATGCGTACTTAAGCCTACAAAACTAAGCGATACCGCACTTAGCTTAAAAGCATTTTTTATTGTCATTTGTGAGCTCATAGCTCCTCCGCCCAGGGTTAAATATAACATTAAATTTACAACTCAGTTTAAAAACTACCACAGTTAACTCATACGTCAACTTAATTTGGATATATGATGTATATAAAACAGCCGCTTTATTAATAAAAAAAGACCATAAAATATATTTTTTATCGTTATTTAGAACTAAATTAGAGCCATCCCGTTTAAAGAAAGGGTAATTTCGCATACAGAATATGAATACAAGGTTAATTTATGGTTAAGTTTTATTTGCGAGTATCTTCGCGGGCTCTAGCAAGTTTTACGAAAACGTAAATGAGAGTGGGAATAGATATAAACAATAAGGTGGTAGACTATATAACCAAAAAACCTCGCTTAGAAAAAAATTATCTAAGCGAGGTTTTTAAAAAAATGTCGGAGCTTGCTATTTTTTGTAAAAAATAGCATTTAAATAAAAGCCCTATTTGATCACAACGTCATTAAGCGGCGATTAAATAGGACTCTTGTCCTGCGTGTTTTTTGTTGCGTTTGTAAGCGCCTTTGCCTTTTTTAGCAGCTACAATTTGTGGCTTAAAAATTTTCGATGTCACTAATGCCGCTAATGCATTATCGCGAATAACACCCCGACCTGTATCTACTGATGTTGTAGATTTAGTCACTTTAGAACGACGTTTACTCATTTATTTTTCCTCTTTAAAAGTTTTGCGATTGTATGCTTGATATAAAAAAATACAAGTATTTTAAATCAAAAAGCCCGCTTATTTGCGGGCTTAATAAACAACTATAAATTTAGAAACTAAAACTTACTTTTGCGTAATAACTTCTGCCATCAAAGCCATAAGGCAATGCTCGTAAAGGGTATTTAAATGCCCCATTTGAAATAGCGTTTAATACTTCATCATCGCCTAATTCATCCGGTGTTTCGTCAAATACGTTGTCTGCACCAACAGATAACGCAAACATATCGTTAATTTGATAACTTACATTTAAATCCACTAATACAGCTGATTCTACCGTACTGGTTGCTTTAAATGAGCCATCTGTTGCAAGTTCAATATGGTCATTACCAAAGTACTTCACATCGGTTTCTCCAAAGTAATTAAAGCGGATCATTGAGCTATACGCGTCACGCTCATAATCAAACGTTAGCGTTGCACGTTCGCCCGGCTGCCCATCAGTTAAAAAGCTACTTTGAATATCATCAAGTGCTAGGTTTTCAGGAATACCAGGTGCTGCATTGACACGGTCAATTTTGGTTTCGTTTAAATTACCGGCAAACGTAGCAGAGAAATTACCGTCATATAAATCGGTGCGATATGACGCAATAATATCGACACCTTCTGTTGTTGTATCGACTGAGTTTGAAAAATAAGCAGCTTGGTCAGATCCTGTTGCCTGAAGAGCAGCAACAGCAGTGGGGTTAAATGCAAGATCTTCAGCTTTAATAAAGTTACCCAAAGTAATTCGATCTTTTATTGTTATATGATAAAAGTCTACTGTTAATGACAACTCACTGCTTACATCATAAACAAAACCAAAACTAGTATTTCTGGAGCTTTCTAATTCTAAACTTTCAACACCTAAAGCAACAGGAAGATCTGAACCTGCTTTAGCAATAAATGATTGCTCAAGTTCACCAACATTATTCAAATTAGTGGTAAACGCAGTGTATGCGCTTTGCTGAAGTGATGGCGCTCTAAAACCAGTTGATAACGCGCCACGAACTGCGAAGTCATCGTTAAATTCATAACGCGTAGCTAACTTACCAATTAAATCATCTCCAGCATCAGAGAAGTCTTCATAGCGAAGTGCACCACTGATATTCCAGTCATCAGTGAGCATGGTTTCTGCATCCACATAAAATGCATAACTGTCACGACCTTGTTTGTTTGATGCTTCTGGCCTTAAACCGTTATAAGCTTGAAAACCGCACTCAGCAACAAAATTAGGATTGTTTACTGAAGGGTACAAAGTACTATTATTAGCTAAACCACAAGCGTACGATGCTTCATCACCAGGTACTATCTGGTAATTTTCTTTTCGATATTCGCCACCAAATGACAGATAAATAGGCTCATTGCGACCGATATCAATAATACCATTAATATCTACATTTATTGTGGTTTGATCAAATCTAAAACCACCCGAGTAACCAGCAGTTGGGCCTGCATTTGCTGCTATATCAGCATCACTTGCCGTTGGGTTATTAAATAAATACTCCGCCGCGTAAGAAGCGTTTAATGTATTGCGTGATGTAAAGTCATATTGGTTTTCACCATAAACTGCCGATACATCGTAATTCCAATCTGGATTAATATCACCTTTAAAACCTAGCGCAATAGAAATATCCTGTGCTTCGTTATAAATGCGCGGTAAAAAACCATCACTGTATACTTGAGTAACATTTTTAGATGCTTCGTCAAAGTTACGGTAAAAGCCGTTACCCAGTGCAGTGCGCTCAGAGTAACCACCAAACGAGTAAAGCTCACCGTCGCTCATTGGCAATGCCATATTATAAAATAACGAGGTAAATTCACTTTCCGAATTACCTTGGCCCCAACGAACGTTGTCAGATAACGTACCTGGCTCTACATCAAGCGAACCACCGGTATCGCGCTCTGCACGGTTAGTACCATCGGCATCACGATACTCAAGAGATAAATTAATAAAACCGCCTTCAGTGCCCAAATCAAAACCGCGATTTAAACCCGCTGAAATAGTCTCGCCATCACCTTCAGCTGTTTCACTATATTGTACATAACCAGTTGTTATACCTGTTGAGTTATTCAGTGATAAGTTAATGACCCCAGCAATAGCATCAGAGCCATACTGCGCTGCTGCACCATCACGTAATACTTCAACCCCTTTAAGTGCAGTCAGTGGAATAGCATTCATATCGGTACCCGCAGCACCTGCACCAACTGTTCCATTAAGGCCAAAAATAGATTGATTATGACGGCGCTTACCATTTACTAAAACCAGCGTTTGGTCTGGCTGTAAGCCGCGTAATGTTGCTGGGCGGAATAAATCAGAGCCGTCTGATACTTGAGTACGCGAAAAATTAAACGATGGCGCTGTAGCTTGTAAGCTTTGGCCAAGCTCGGTAAAGCCACCTTTGTTTAAATCATCAGCGTCAATTAAATCAATGGGTGACGAAGATTCAGTTGCTGTGCGGTTAGAAACCCGTGAACCTAAAACGGAAATTTGTTCTATATTTTTTTCTGCTTGAACTGTTGCTTCTTCAGCAATAACTGAAGAGGTGCTAAATGCAAGTCCTACGGCGATAGCCAATGTATTTAAACGAAGTGTTGTCATGTGTGTTGTTCGACCCTGTTGACTCTTCACCTGTTTACTCAATTGCAGTAGTAAACAGGTAAATTAATAAAAGTTATAATTAGTGTGATCAAGCGTCATTTACAAAATTGCGCTTTGGCAAACATCCTAGCAACATACACATATAAAAAGAAACATATTTAACTGCGACAATGGTCGATATATGCAAAAGTTAGCTAAATTTTCTCCTATTTCATGTTTTTGATTGAATTTTAAACAAAAAAAAGCATGATTATTCAAATCATGCTGGTTGTTAAAACTATGTTTTCTAGCCTTCTTCTTCCCACAAAGCCAGTTTTTCATCTTCTAGCATCAATGCCATGGATGCAATGCCAGTAAGACTTTCATCTAATCCGGTATACAGTAGCGCAAAGCCTTCACTAAGTACCGCAGGTTCTGGATGCTCTTTGAGCGAATCTGGCCACATCGCAAAAGTGGCTAGTAAATTAAGCGTCGCTTCAAAGTTATCAATAAATAACTGTCCATCCGCCTGATTCTCAACGACCTGTTTATCGGCACTGAGTAAAAAGTTAAAGTCATGCTGCCATACTTCTTGATTCACCATATAAGCAGCTAAATAGCCTACACACCATTGTTGTAGTTGCTCACTCGGCGCTTTAGCATCTTTACCATGAGGATAAATACTTGCCAGTATATGCTGCTGCGCTACCTGAGCTTCGGTTACATTATCCAGCAGCGTGATCATTGCGTCATGCTCCGCTGAGCTTGTCATTAATTGGGTATAAATAGGGTCATTTTTATCAGCAATATAATTGGCAATTTCTGACTCGCCATAAAATTCCGAGCACGCCAATAACCCACTGATAAAACCAATCACGCTGTCAGAACTCACCACTTTTAGTTCAGGGTGCTGACTTAGATAATCCCTAAGAACCAATTCACTTTTTTCATTAAGCATTATTCACCCTCAAGTTATTATAAAATTCATACCTACACTAACCAACAATTGGCTAATTTAAAAGCAAATTATTACTTAACCTAACTCTGGTTAAATGGTTTTTGCCTGAGTTAAGGTCGCTCACTCAACACTGGAAATATACATCGCACACATGTACCTATATTTACGGTGCTCTCAATTTCAATTTTTCCCTGATGATCATTAACCATAGTGTACACTAATGGCATGCCCATACCGGTCCCCCTGCCAACTGGTTTAGTAGTAAAAAATGGATCAAAAACTTTTGCAAGCACTTGCTCACTCATGCCACAACCATTGTCATTAACACTAATAATTATTTGCTGGTCGTCGCTATCAACTTGCACGTGAATATGTGCTTGTCTATCAATTAATGCTTCGCAACTATGTGAAGCATTAATAAGTATGTTAACCATTATTTGATTGATGGTTGCCAAATCACAATAACTCAGCGGCAATGTCGTTATTGATGTGGTTAACTGACAACCTTTTAATTGATTTTTAAGCAATTTAAGCGCATTTTTCACAGCATCTGTCATATCAGCCAATTGTTTCTTGTTAGTTGTTGGTCGCGCAAAATTAAGCAAATTGCCCACGATTTGATTAATGCGCCTTAAGCCTTCAGCACTATCAGCCACTAGTTGATGAATATCTTGCTGCAGTTCAGCAAATGATTGCTGCTCACTAAGTGATGCTAACTGTTGTTGAAAATTTGTTTCACTAATCCTCTTAGCTAAATATTGCTGGTTTAAATCAAGTAACTCACAAAAGCCATGCATGCTCTGTTGCAAACTTTCTACATTGCTCATTGCATAAGCTAAGGGATTATTAATTTCATGGGCAACCCCAGCACATAAGGTACCTAAAGTGGCCATTTTTTCTGCTTGAATAAATAACTGCTGTTGATACTCAAGATCAGCTACTTTTTTTATTAACTCTTCATTTAGTGCATATAAAACGCGACTTTTATCTTCAATCAGCTGCTCAGCCTTTATACGCGCGGTACGTTCACGAAAATAAGCTTGCTTGTAGTCTTCATCTATCGCATCCATCTTAATTAACCAGCAATTAAAAACGATTATCTTGTCATTAAAATTAGCACAATTGATGCCAATGACACGGTTTAATTAGAAAAACTATAGCAGACAGGCTATGGTTAATAATATTGTTTATCCATAGGTAAAATCGTGAGTCAATCAGCAGACCTACCAACCATGCAAGTATTATGCGTTGACGATGATGAGATTGTGCTACGTTCTTTATCGCGGCTGTTCAAAACGCAGCAACTTACGGTACTTACCAGTGATTCACCTATAGATGCACTAAAATTAATCAAACAGTATGAATTTGATGTAATTATTAGCGATATGCGGATGCCAAAAATGAATGGCGCTGAACTTTTTCAACAAGCGCAAAAATTAGCACCTGATACTCAGCGTATTTTACTTACTGGTTATGCAGATATCGAAATCACCTTAGCAGCTGTTAATCAAGGCAAGATCCATGGCTATATCCAAAAACCATGGCAAAATGACTTATTACTACGTTCCATCACCGACAGTATTGAAAAATATCAACTTAAAAAACAAAACCTGAAACTCCAACAACAAATTAATCGCCATAATGAAGTCCTCAAAGAACTTAATAGCTCTCTTGAACAGCGCGTTGAAAAAAGAACCAAACAAATAAAACAAGTACTTAAAAAACTCGAAATTGCCAACGCCCATGAAAAACACGAACATAGTTCAACAGTTGAGTTGCTCTATAACTTCATTAATGCCAATCCATATTTAGATGGCACCAAAGCGCAGAACATTGCCAATACCTGTACGCAAATAGCAAAACAGTTGCAGCTACCACCAAAAAATATAGAAATGGCGGCAATGGCTGGTTACTTAGCTCAGATAGGGCTGTTAGCAATGGATCCCGCACTTTATGAAAAACCCGTGCATGCGCTTAATGAACAGCAACGCAAAAGTTATTATACGCATCCAAGTACAGCACAATTGATGTTAATGCCTGCGACTCATCTGCATGAAGTATCTGACGCCATTTATCACCAGTACGAACGCTATAACGGAAATGGCCTACCTAAAGGATTAAAAGGTAATGATATTCCTCTTAGTGCAATGATACTCGCGCTTGCACGTGACTATTGGGATGCATTTGAACAAAGTAATTTAAAAGATGAAGAAAAGCACCAACATGCACTCGAAACAGTAAAAATGTACAGCGGTAACTTTTACCATCCTAAATTAGTGCAAGCTTTGGAGGCTTGCCGAGTTAAATGCATTAAGCAGCAAGCAAAAGTAGGCTCGATGAAAATAATAACGGCCAAAGAGCTAGCCATCAATATGGTACTTAGCCATGCACTGCATAGTCACACGGGGATTATGTTGCTGCCAAAGGGGCATATATTTAGTGCTAAATCCATTGAAAAGTTACAGCAACTAGAAGCTAAAAAACCGACTCCATTTAGGATCATGATCAAATCATTGTAAATCAGTGATCCTATTAACCCTTTCATTCGTTACAATAGGCTATTAATATTAATAGCCTATATTCCATAACCGTCTATTTTGCTTTAGGAGCATTGCGTGTCGCGATTTTCAGCCGTTACCGATAACCCTCATGATCAGCGTTTTAATCAAAAAACAGGGATTTTACTGACCAACTTAGGCAGCCCCGATGCCCCAACAGCAAGTGCATTGCGCATTTACTTACGTGAGTTTTTGTCAGATCCTCGTATCGTAGAAATACCGCGTATTGTGTGGATGATCATCCTGCATGGCATCATTTTGCGTATTCGCCCAAAACGCTCAGCTAAACTATATAAAAGTATTTGGACTGAAAATGGCTCGCCACTGACCCATATTACACGCCAGCAAAGCCTTAAATTAAATGCCTTATTAAAACAGCATGGCTATACCAATACCGAAGTGGTTATGGCGATGCGCTACGGTAATCCATCAATCGAAGCCGGCCTTGAAGAGCTTAGAGATAAAGGCTTAACCCGCATTATTGTGTTGCCACTTTACCCACAATATTCAAGCCCAACCACAGGCTCAACATTTGATGCCGTGGCGAATGTATTAAAAAAATGGCGCTGGGTGCCAGAGCTTCACTTTATAAATGGGTATCACAAAAACCCAACCTACCTAGAGTCACTCGCTAACAGCATTAGCGAAGATTTAGAAAAACACGGTATGCCACAAAAATTAGTGTTTTCGTACCACGGTATGCCTAAACAGTTTTTAGATAATGGCGACCCATATCATTGCTTATGTTTACAAACCACTCGCTTAGTGGTCGAAAAGCTCGGACTCGATAAAGATTTAGTTATCAGCACCTTTCAGAGCCGTTTTGGTAAAGCCGAGTGGTTAAAACCTTACACAGATGCAACCCTTGAGAGCTTACCAAACGAAGGGATTAAAGACGTGGCTATTATCAGCCCTGCATTTAGCGCTGATTGCCTTGAAACACTTGAAGAATTAGAAGGTGAAAACCGAGAGATTTTTGAACAAGCTGGCGGTGAAAAATACCGTTATATAGCTGCGCTTAATGATAGAGACGATCATATTAACGCGTTATTTGAGGTGCTTAAACCAAACTTATAAATTAAACTTTAACACTGCCGCGCAGCGCTTTGGTATTACCATGTTTGGTTTTCTTATCCATGCGTCTGCGCTGTGAATTACGTGTTGGCTTTGTAGCACGACGAGCACGTTCGACCTTAGTGGCTGATAAAATAAGCTGTTTTAGTCGCTTTAACGCATCTTCCCTGTTTAGCTCTTGAGTTCGATGACTTTGCGCTTTGAGAACAATCACACCTTCTTTAGTGATACGACTATCATTGAACGCCAACAACCGCTCTTTATAAAACTCTGGTAACTTTGAGCGATTAATATCAAAGCGAAGGTGGATCGCACTGGCCACTTTATTAACATTTTGACCACCCGCTCCTTGTGAACGAATAGCTGACAGCTCGACTTCCCATTCATCGATTGTTACGGTATTTGAAATAATTAACATGTGGTTCAGCTACATCAGGCAAAAATGTAGTATATCATCTGATGTTAACAGACTAAAACCCTCTTTAATTTATAGCGGTTATCTAATTAATAGTCTTTAATGCAACTAACAATTGAATAAAAAGGTGCTCAACATGAAAAAAATAATTTTATCTCTTAGTTTGTTAGCAATGAGTTTTTCAAGCCTTGCGGCAGATATCACAGAAAAAGATTTACAAGGTTATATGAAAGCATTACCCGCGGTTGCTGATTGGTCACAAAATCAAGATTCATTAAAAAGCATGGATTTGGGTAGTATGTTAGGTGGCTCTGAAGGGGGCTCGACGGCAATGGCATTAGGCGCCCTTGGTACAATCAAAGATAATGATTTATACAAAGAGTTTGCAGCCCTTACCAATAAATATGGTTTCACGCCTGAACAACTAATTACTGTGGGTTCTGAAGTCTCGATGGCTTACCTTGAAAACATCAAAGGTAATTTATCGCCAGAAAACAAAGATAAAGTAAATCAGCTAATGGGTGGTTTGCAAAGTATGGGCGGCTCGAAGCATAACAGCGCTAGTTCAATGATGGGCACACTTGGTAACTCAGCTAATGCTGCTAATACAGATGCGCCGGTTGTTAGCGAAAGTAATTTAAAACTAATTAAAGAATATATGCCGCAACTACAAAAACTATTTGCCAGAGTGCAATAGGTTTTTATAAAAAAGCGACCTTAGGGTCGCTTTTTTATAGTTGTAACTCCCCCAGCTGAAACTTATACTGGCTGCAATCATTAGCGACTTTAATTATTGATTTTATGCCATTAAGTACTTTTTCGCCCGCCACAACTGATAACGACCAAAAACAACTGTGTGTATTACTTGCACTGATAATAAGTGGCTCATCGCATGGCTATGAGAACTCTGTCCAGCAGCTCACTAAACGTCTTTATAGTCACATTAAAAATGGCTATTCGTTTTCTCAAGCTGAAGTCGCTAAATACACTAAACAACTCGAATCTAAAGATTTAATTTGGAAGCTCCCCTACGGACCAAACTTTCGTATATCAGTTAGCGCAGTTGCTTATGTAGCTATTAATGCTATAAAACATCAGCCAGTTTTATTGCATGCTTTTTTAACCGAAGCTACAAAAAGCTATTATTACCACGATCAAGCCGTGCACTTTCTGCACCTGCTATTTAATGATCTTGACCGCGCAAAAAGCGGAAAAAAACCGCTCCCTAGTGATTTATCACTTGAGCTTGATAGCGCTTTTGTTAATTTGCTCGCGCAATCACCATACAGCGAGCAACTGTGGCAATGCCTTCCTGAGCAATGGCAACAGCTTTGCTTGGATAACTTTATCCGCGGTCAATTTTTCAACCTCACCAGTGAGCGTGCATGGCCGACTCTGATTGCCAAAGCGCTCCCAACAACAGAGCTGAGAAAACGCATTTATCTGAATGAGAATTTAGCCATATTATTACAAGAAGATAATTTTGCTGAATTGTTAGATGATAAAAGAGACCGTGTTTTAGCCACTTTTTATGAAGCAAATACCAATGCCATCAAGGGTGAGTTTATTGATATTGCTTTGATACAGTATAAAAGCGCTTTAACAGCGTTTAGAAAAAACTTTGGCAAAGGCATCTATCCGACCGAGATCACCGGATTACTTTACACTATATGCCTATTTATCAGTGCAACCGCTGCAGATATTAAACAACTAAATACCTGTCGAAAATGGTATCAAAAAAATCTTGGGGAATTAAGCCACCCAAGCCAAGCGATTGATTATTTGCTGGAAGAGGATTTAGCTAACTATCAAAACCATCGTTTAAGCAACAGCTTAAGTCATCTACTTGGTAACCCGAATGCATTAGCGCCATTATTTTGCTTATTACTGGCAATTATTAAAAACGCCACAGACGAACAGGTAAATCATCTAAGGGGTGATACTGAACTGTTAGAACAGCTCAATAGCGCAATTAGTGCGCATCAACACTGGTTAGCTGAGCAATGCCAGCACTTAGTTAATTGGCTTAGCGATGACACACCATTACCCAATACTGGTTTATTACAGCACTTTACCCGCGTCCCACAATGGCAGCGTTGGCTTAATGATATTAGCCAAATTGATACGCCCACTGCGCAGCAACGAATTGTATGGCAACTGGATTTAACCCATCTAGATTTACCGCTCATACAAGCCAAAGTACAGCAACTCAATGCCAAAGGCGAATGGACCAAAGGTCGTAAAGTAAACGCCCAAGAACTTGCTTATAACCAGTATCAAGATGCATTAACCAGCGCCGATCATAACTTAGTACAAGTGCTCAACAACCATGCCGGATTTGGTTATCACGAAATACATGCAACGGCCGCGGTATTACAAGCACTAATAGGGTTTAAAGGGCTTGAAGATCACAATGGACAGCCACTTACGCTGATCAAAGGCGAGTTTGTCATTGAAATTGCACAAGACAGCAATGATTGCTATCGCCTGGTAATGCAACCGAGTATCAGCGATCCGGACTGTGACTTTTTACTTATCCACAGTCACGCAAATTGTTACCAAGTATTCGCCATTGATGACAAACAGCTCAAATTACTGCAACTATTTGAGCAACAACCCAATAATTTAACCGAAGAAAAACTGCCACAACTAAATGCCGCATTACAAGTACTGGCTAACGAGCATCATATTAGCAGCCAGCGTACCGAGTTTGCTCATATCAACAACGTACGCCAAGGCTTGTGTGAATTTGCCGCAGTGATCGCTCTTACCCAATTAGGTATCAACATTAACTTTTATGCCATGCCAAATGGCGTAGATGGCCCTTGGGTTGAGCCCGGCATTGGTGCTTTGACACTGGCACATACTGATGATGATCAAACCGACAGCATTGTTATTAAACGTGATTTAAAAGCAGAGCAAAAAGCGTTTAGAAAATTACTGAAAAGTATGGCCGGATTATTTGCTGATCGGCAATCACCGCAACATAATCAAATTCAACAGCAGTTTTATTTACCTGAAGATATTAGCCAAGCAATTGAGTTACTTGAAGCTGCGCAAAAAGCACAGTCTCTGGTATTAAGTTGGGACGAAACGAGCCAAGGCATGAGAGTTGCCAAAAGCCAGCACCTTTCTCTTAACTTAAATGATGATAACGATTGGTTAAGCGTCAGTGGTAAAATCTCACTCCCTAGCGGCCAAATATACGAATTACAAACCCTGCTTAAAGCCCCGCGCCGTGGCAGCATTTTAGAGTTTTCGGAAGGCAATTCATTATTATTGGATCAGCGTTTAACTAACTTATTAAATCGCTTAGAAGGGATGCAAAATATTGATAAGCACAACCCAAGTGATGAACTACGGATTGCCAACGCGCGTGCATTGCCTTTACACCAAAGCATTGCCGACTTAGGTGATGTCACATTTGGTGACAGCTGGAAAACGCGTTTAGCTAAATTTGAGCAAACTATCGACCCTACCTTACCTGCACATTTAGTCCATATTTTACGAGACTATCAAGTAGTCGGGGTTAAATGGCTAATGCAACTGGCCAACTGGGGACTCAATGCTTGTTTAGCCGATGACATGGGGCTGGGTAAAACCTTACAAACCTTAACCGTGTTACAAATGCGCAGTAGTTTAGGTGCCAGTGTAGTGGTTGCGCCAAAATCTGTGTGTCATAACTGGCAAGTCGAAACCGAGCGATTCGCGCCGGCTTTGCATGTAAAAATCATTGAAAACGCCACTGCATGCGCTGATATTCTGGCAACGGCTGGTAAACACGATTTAGTGATCGTCAGTTATGGTTTACTGCCACTAATTGGTGAACAACTGGCGCAATTTTCTTTTGCTAATATTGTCTTTGACGAAGCACAGGCAATTAAAAACCCCTTGAGCTTAAGGGCGAAAGCCGCGTTTGCACTCAATGGTCAATTTAAAATTGCCCTATCAGGCACGCCAATCGAAAACCATTTAGGGGAACTGTGGAGTTTATTCAACTTTTTAATGCCGGGCTTTTTACACACCCTGCCAGTATTTAAAAAGCGCTTTGGTAACGCCGATAAAAACCAACAACAAGCCGATACCCTAAAAACTCTCATTGCACCGTTTATACTTCGCCGTACCAAACAAACGGTATTGACCGAGTTACCAGAAAAAACCGAAATAAACTTAACCTTCGCATTAAGTGAAAAAGAGCAAGCACTGTACGAAGCAACCCGTTTAAACGCACTTGAACAAGCAAATCAGGAAGATAGCCAATACATTACTATCTTGGCGTCATTAACTAAATTACGCCGCGCTTGTATTGCCCCGCAGTTGTTATTAGAAAATAGTAAGTTGCCATCGAGTAAACTCGACACCGCAGAAGCGATTATTGAAGAATTACTAGAAAACAACCACCAAGCGCTGATCTTCAGCCAATTTGTCGATGTATTAAAACTGGTTGAAAAGCGCTTACAAAAACGCGGCATCGATTATTGTTATCTTGACGGCAGCATGAGTACTAACAAACGCAAACAACAAGTTGATAAATTTCAAGCAGGTCATGCACCACTGTTTTTGATCAGCTTAAAAGCAGGCGGCACGGGGCTTAATTTAACGGCGGCTGATTATGTACTGCATCTCGATCCGTGGTGGAATCCCGCGGTTGAACAACAAGCATCAGATCGCGCGCACCGCCTAGGGCAAACACGCCCCGTTACTGTGTACCGACTGATAGCACAAAATACCATTGAAGAAAAAATCCTGCAATTGCACGAACATAAACAGGCACTCGCAGATAAAGTACTCGCCGGCAGTGGTGATGCTGGGCAAATGTCTAAAGATCAACTATTGGCGCTGTTAAGTAACAGCGAAATGTAGCTCAGACCTGTTTATCTTTCGAGATTATTACAGCAGCCCATGTGGTTTTTAGGCAGGTCTATGTAGCGCGGTTATTCTTGGTGTGCCAAAGTAACCGCAAAAGCACTGGCATCTTCTAATGTCGAAAGCATCGCTGGAGTAGGCAAACAGATATCCTGAACAAAATGCAGTACGTGGGGCTGTGGCTCACCAAAAAGAATATCCAGCGCTAAGCGGTCTTTACCATATAAACCACGGTGGATCATATTTGCCGAGAAAATTAATAAATCCCCTGCTTGCATTTCTATCACATGGCCGGTGGCTAAATCATCGCTGGTGTTGTTGTGATCAATCGCCAACCGAGTTGCCAGCTCATCAGGGGTATCCCAACGTCGATGGGTACCTGGTACTAACTCAATACCTGGCTCATCCTCAAGCGCAACCCGACAATGTATCACTTCAGGACCCGATAGCGCAGCTTGCTGCTCCGCCAAGCTTAAATGGTACTGCATATCACGATGCCAATAATTTTCTTGCTCAGGATTAACTGGGTTAAAAAACAACTGGGTATTCATAAAGGCCGCTGATTCAAGTATCGAATCAACTTGAGCCATTAACTTATGGCTGGCAATAAACTTAAATAATACTAAGCGCTGGGCCTCATCTAAATAGGTATTTGCAGTTAAATAGGCACTATTAACCGCCTTGGTTTGATAAAACTGTTGATTATCTGCGATCCATTGCTGATGAAAACAATTGATCACTTCGCGCTCATGCACAAGTTCACGTTTAGTGTAAAAACCTTTTACATGAAAAAAGCCATGCTGCTCAAATTGGGTATTGATCATCAAACTAATCATCCTCACATTGCAAAATTGCTTGAATAGTTTGCGCCAACTGTGGCACCACATCACGCTCAAACCAAGGGTTTTTAGTTAGCCAAATATTATTACGCGGACTCGGGTGTGGCAATGGCAAAACATCTGGCCAATACTCACGCCATGATTTTACTAACTCAGTGAGGGGTAAATGTTTTGTGTGTGGTAAATGGTACGCTTGGGCATATTTACCCAGCACAATGGTTAACTTAATATTGGGCAGTGCCGCTAAAAACTGGGAACGCCATGCAGGTGCGCATTCTTTACGCGGCGCTAAATCGCCTGACTTACCTTTACCTGGGTAACAAAAGCCCATCGGCAAAATAGCAACCTTAGTTGCATCATAAAAATCGCATGGCTTAAGCCCTAACCACTCGCGCAGCCGCTTACCACTGGCATCATCAAATGGAATGCCACTTTGGTGTACTTTAAGCCCCGGCGCTTGCCCTGCAATTAAAATACGCGCACTGGGATTAAATTGCAGCACCGGACGTGCCCCAAGCGCCAGCTCAGGCTCACAGATCACGCATTGACTAACTTGCTTTAACAAGGTGCTAGCCATCATCACTGCTTTGCCCTATTCGCCACAGCACACCACTTGGATCATAAATAACAAAATCAATCATTTGCCACGCTTGCAAGCTTGGCTCAGTAATTTTTATATTATATTTTTGCGCCAACCCTGCACTTGTTAATTTATCATGCCATGCTGTCACATCTGCAACTAATAAGTGCATCATAAAATTTTTAGCGTGCTCTGGATTATAAAAATTTTGCAGTAAAAAACTACAGTCTCCGTGGTAAAAGTACGCCATATCTGGGGTTTCCCACGCGATTTGAAAGCCCATATGCTGATAAAACGCACAACTAAGCGCAAAATCTTTTGCTGGTACAAATGCTTTAATTTCTTCGCAACTCAAATCTGTCATTCAATTCATTTCCTTGAGTTAGTAAAATTATGATCTATTTTTGCGTTCAATTATGTTCTGACCACACTGCAAATTCATTGCCACTGGGCTCGGTAAAATGGAATCGGCAGCCCCCTGGAAAATCAAAAATTGGTTTTATAATACTCCCGCCATATTGCTCTACTTTAGCCTGTGTTTGCGCAATATCCTCGCTATAAAATACTAACAAAGCTGCACCATGTTGCGTTAATGAGCTAAGTGGTGCTTGATAAAAACCGCCATCAAGCCCAGCAGTATCAGCACTAAATGACGTATATTCAGGGCCATAATCAATAAACTGCCAATCAAAAACCGCACTAAAAAATGCCTTAGTGGCGATTAAATCTGCTGCGGCAAATTCAACATAATTAAGTTTTTTGTGTGCTGACATAGTACTCCCTAAAAAATTAATGTAACGGCTTATAGCCTTCCAATCACTAAGCATACAAGCAGTTGAAAAATTTGCGAACTTTTCAATTAAAACAGCAAATGATAAAAGCAGATCATCATTTTACTAAGTAAATATACTGAGTATTATTGCGCTATCACCCGAACAAACAACAAAGAAAATACGAATCACTATCTTTTCTGTATCTAGAATATATAATACCCTCTTTATTCGCCCCCATTTGGGACTTTGAGGGATCATCATGCACGCTCAATCTGTCAAAAACAGCCAAACACTCTCTATAAGATCTAAATTAAGCCAAGCTTATCAAGCCCATGCTTACCGTTTTGCTGTTATCTCACGCTTTTTTGCCGCCATTGTTGGTGGTTATACCTTTACTGCCGTGTTTACCGCGTTACTGAGTATTATTTTACCGCTGAAAAAATCAGATGCTGTACTGCTTAGTATCAGCCTGACTATTTTAGTGTACAGCTGTGTGTTTATTTGGGTGTTTGCAGTTAAGTCACTATCTAAAATATGGATCACTATTTTACTAACTACTTCAGGGTGTGCTCTGATCTTATCATTACTAAAGGGTTGGCTATGAAAGAGAGTTTTTTCCGCTCCATGACCTGGATGCATACTTGGGTTGGATTATTAGTATGCTGGCTACTCTATTTAATATTTTTTGCTGGTACGGTGAGTTTTTTTCGGGACGAAATAACGCTATGGAATCAACCAGCGCTGCACAATGTACAAGCGCCTGAACAGCGTGTAGCGCAACAGCGTAGCCAAATTATCAGTGGTATTAATTACCTACAAAATGCAGGCTCGGAGTCTACGCGTTGGGGAATTTACTTGCCCACAGAGCGAAAACCGCAGCTTAACTATGCTTATGAAAAGCCTCGTCCTGAAGGGAAGCGTTTTGGTGGTTGGCAAGAGCACAATATCAACCCACAAACAGGCGACGAAATAGCACAAACAAGAGACACCAGAGGTGGTAACTTTTTTTACCGACTGCATTTTGACCTACATTATATTGATGTACGCACAGCCCGATGGATTGTCTGCTTTGCGAGCTTATTTATGTTGGTAGCGCTGATATCTGGGGTGGTGATCCACAAACGTATTTTTAAAGATATGTTTAGCTTTCGTGCCAATAAAGGCAGCCGCAGTTGGTTAGATGGCCATAATGTATCGTCTGTATTGGCGTTACCTTTTCATATTATGATCACTTATACAGGCCTAATCACGCTAATATTTATGTTATTCCCCTATCCAGCAATGACCGCATACGAAGATGGTATTCGTGGTTTATTTAACGATGTGTCACCCACTAATGTGCGCACCAAAACTAGCCCAGATAGCGCCCCATTAATAGCCATCGATACTATTTTAGATCAAGTTTATACTAACTGGCCTGATGCTGACTTAACACAAATATCAATTCGTGATCCAAATAAAGCCTCAGCCACAATTACAGTCCGTGCAGACACCGGTAGCCTAGTTCGCGACCAAACACCCACCTTATTATTTAACGGTGTAGATGGCAGCTTAATAGCTAAAACTGCTGCCCAATTAACCAATACAGAAGTGTTCTATGACTCGCTAACAGCCCTACACACAGGCCGTTTAGCTAACCCATTATTACGCTGGTTATACTTTTTATGCGGCGTAGCTGGCTGTGTAATGATAGCAACTGGCTGTATTATGTGGGCTAAGCGTATTCGCGAACGCATGAAAAAAGACCAACCCGCTACAATTGGCTTAAAGTTGGTAGAAGGGTTAAACCTTGCCACATTAATGGGCTTACCACTTGCAACCTGCGCATTTTTTATTGCCAACCGGTTACTGCCTATGACAACCCCTGAGCGCGCTGATAAAGAAATACTTGCATTCTTTGTGACTTGGCTAGCCGTTGCTTTGTTTGCGCTATTTAAACGCGCAAGGCCGCAGTGGATTTTACTCGCGTGGATAAACGGTATCGCCTGTCTCAGCGTGCCTGTTATTAATGCTCTTACCACCAATGGCAATCTAATAAGCTACTTGCTAAACGGCCAATGGGCGTTGTTTAGTTTTGATTTAATGTGCTTAATATTTGCAGCCTTATTTGTAATTCAGGCCAAAAAAATACCAACTCACACTCCGGCTAAAACACCGCAACAACGGGCGCGCCGTTCAGCAAAAACTAAGTTACAGGAGCAACCATAATGCATGAATTACTGCAATTGAGCCTATGTTTACTGGCATTTAATTGTTTTGCTTTGGCTAAATTTAATCATTACCGTGATGTATTTAAAACCCGCCCTAGCGACAAACTCAGTAAACAGTTTTTGATCGCTGCTTGGATCAGTATTTTACTAAGCTTAGTACTGAGTGTTGTACAACATAACGGCTACGGCGCTTTACTATTTTGTGGTTACATGGCGCTAAGTGTCTTAATATTAATGATTTTTTATAGCTTCAAAGCATCTTGGGTAAAAATAATGACTGCTTTAAATATCACCGTTGTAATGCTCAGTGGGCTGTTTTTAACTGTTTTTTAAGCTTAGTTAGTAAAAATATGATCTGAGCAAAAAAAAAAAGGCAAACTAACTTAGTTTGCCTATATCCAAATGATTTGGTTATAAATAGTAGGGGGATACTCATGTTACAAATAGCTTGATTGAAGCTATTGCCAATCAATCTATGTGGAACATAATATCCCTCTAATGTGTCATATTTATTACCTAGTAATTACTTTTTAATATAAAAAAATAAAACCTATTACTGTGTAGTCGTAGCAAAGTCAAAGTTACACAAGCCGCCCTACATAGCTATTCTCTATCACTGTAAAGGGGATTTACAGTCATGGTGTACTGTTCTGTTTAACCATAATCAGGTTGTCAGTATCAAAGCCTTTTTGCTGCGCAAGCACTTTAAAGTCAGCTAAGCGTTGCTCACTCACAGTGGGGGTACGCGATAATAGCCACAAATAATCGTTATTGTAGCCAGATACGTACGCATATTGGTAATTTTGTTGGTCTAACTTAAATACAATATAAGAGCTGTAAAAAGGACCAAAAAACGATACTTTTAAATGACCAACATCATTGCTATCAACAAATTTCGCAGTACCTTGAGCCTCACTCCATTTGTTTTCCTCGCTATTAAAACCACGGTTTAGCACAGTTACAGAGCCATCATCGTTAATTGTATAATCCGCTGTTATATTATCTAAACCCCGCTCAAAAGAGTGATCTAATCGGGCTATTTCATACCACTTACCTTGGTACTGTTCGATGGAAAAAGGACTCACTGGTGCAACCTTATCGGGCATGCCAGTACAGCCAAGCAGTAAACTACTGACAAACAGAGTAAGAGTGATAAATAATTGATTTTTCATCGTTGATTCCTTGATAGTTAATTAGGCCACCAACGCAGTAAAGCATAAAAAGTTCACTTAATACTAGTTGTTCTAAAAGCCTTAGGTTAGGATCATTTTTTTACTAACTATTAGAAGTTAACAATGAAGATATGGGTTGATGCTGACGCCTGTCCAGTGGTGATCAAAGAAATTTTGTTTCGTGCCGCAGAGCGTACGCAAACTGAAACAATTTTAGTCGCTAATCATGCAATGCGTATTCCGCCTTCAAAATACATTAGCCGGTTGCAGGTCTCATCAGGGTTTGATGTGGCTGATGACGAAATCGTCAAACGTATTGCAGCCAATGATTTAGTGATCACCGGTGATATTCCGCTAGCATCAGAAGTAATCGATAATGGCGGCCAAGCGCTAAATCCTCGCGGCGAACTGTATACCAGTGAAAATATTCGCTCGTTACTAAATGTGCGCGATTTTATGGATACTATGCGTTCAAGTGGCGTTGAAATGAACGGCGGACCGCCACCGCTTAGCCAAAGTGATCGTCAAAACTTTGCTAATAATCTAGATCGCATTCTAGCTAAAAATAAATGAGTAAGGCTGCAAGTAATATAGGCTTTGGTGACCCAGCTTTTACAGTCGCTGTGTATATAGCGAATGTACCACCGATGCCACAGTACACCAACCTAAGTACAGTGACGCCATGTGCGGATGGACAAATTGCCAGCATCAACCAAGCCTGTGGTAATGGCTGGCGTAAAGTATTTAATGTATATGCTAAAGTGCTATTTTCACTGCCTAGCGAGCATTACCACTTCGCCAAACTCGCCCCGACTTGGCAACACTATCGTGATGAACAACTGCTACAGCCTAATAGTCAAACAGCCTTACTTTTTAGCCCTCCGGTTTTAAACAACAATAATACCTTGCATATTATTGCCGGACGCACCTATGCTAAAGCATTGCTTCAGCAAGGGCACCTAAAGTGTCAATTACAGTGGTTAGATGAAGAATTTGCTATCGATAAAGTAAACAAGTTGATTGTGTGCCCATACTTTGATTACCGCCAACTAAGCAATATAAAAATAGCGCGACTTAGTCAGCTCGTTGCCCAGTGTTTTGTGGCAGAGTAAGACTTTGTTAACTAACCTTAAGGTAATTTGCATATAATGGACAATTTAACTTTATGAAAATCCTCGTCGTTGACGATATGCCTTTGATGCGCCATGTATTAATAAATATGTTAAGAAAACTAAATTATCACGATATTGTTGAAGCGACTGATGGAATACAAGCATTAAGTTTATTACAAAACCAAGGCTATGATTTAGTTATCACCGACTTGCATATGCCAAAAATGGATGGCAAAACTTTACTCAATCGTATTCGTGATGACCAAGAGTTAGCCGAAATCCCGGTATTAATGATCACCTGCGAAGACAGCTCCACAGCAATCAAAGAAATTATCGCCGCGAAAGTGTCAGGCTTTATTGTAAAACCTTTTAATTTAAATGTGTTAGATAGCCAGTTAAAGAAAGTTATGAAGTTAGAAAGTTAGAAAGTTAGTCAATCTCAACGCAATGTTACTTTAAACATTGTTTAAGTGCGTCATCATCTTGCTGAAATCTAGATAATAACCAAGCTTGAAAAGCGATTACCTTTGGCCAATTAAAATGCTCCTTAGGGCCCACTAAATAATATTTATAGTGGCAGTTATATTCAAAATTAGGGTAAACTTCTAACTGCCCTAATTTGATATGGGACTCAATTAAACGTCGCCTCACACCACAACCAGATAGGTTTCACTCATCAGATAACTCATATAACCCCAGCATAACTTTATGAACTAATTCGCTTTTACATGATCGCTACTGTAGTATCATAAATGAGGAATTTATAACCAATGCAGATTTTTTTACCATGATCATAAATGCTAAATTACACAATGCGAACAGCTAAACGATTACGCAACATATGCAACGCCAGTCTGTTACTACTGTTGTGTGTAAGTAACGCCAGTAAAGCAGTACCAACAGCGCAAAGTATTGACTCAACGACAATTCAACTTAGCGCAGGTGAATGGCCGCCTTTTCTCAGTGAATCGCTGCCCTACCAAGGTGTAGTAGCGCATTTAATTCGCGATATATTTGCGGAAGCAGGCATTACCGTTAACTTTACATTTTTACCTTGGTCACGTGCATATCACGATACCGAAAATAACAAATATGCCGCTACTGCGGTATGGATGTTCAGTGACGAAAGAGCAACTGCTTACTTATATAGCGAACCGGTACTCAGTGAACGATTTGTGTTTTTTTATCAAAAGCAGCGCCATTTTGATTGGCAAAATATTGCAGATTTAAAAGGCCTATTACTCGGTGGTGGGCTTGGCTATAGTTATGGCCCAGAGTTTGATAAAGCCCTTGCCGAAGGCTCTTTTGAAATGTCGCGGGTAGGTAATACCGAGCAAAACTTTCGCCGTTTAGCACTAGGGCGTATCGACGCCTTTGCTGAAGAGCAAAGTGTTGGCTACTTTACCCTCAAACACCAACTGCCCGATCTTGTTAATGTTATTAGCCACCACCCCAAACCCCTGTTAATTAATAAAAGCTTCTTACTATTTCCAAAAAATAACAGCGAAAGTGAAAAACTGCTCAACACCTTTAATCAGTACTTATCACAGTTTAAGCACAACGGCCGTTACCAATCTTACTTTAAAGGTTTAGAGCAAGGTGATTATCAGCCCCAAGCCAAACTACAGTAACGAGTTAACCCGTAGTTCATACTTTACGTGACAATAAGCCTAACCTAACCCGGCGTTTACTTAGAGCGACTTGTTTGCACTTAATCTTTAAACCAGCGGTAAGCGCCAAAAACTCCCATAAAGGCAAGGCAACCAACAGCCACTAATTGCCAAACTTTGTAGTTATAGCCTTCATTTTTCAAAGCAACTGTATTCAAACGGGTATCAGCTTTTGACACTGGGGTTAGCGTCATCGAATGTGTAATTGTGGCTATTGCAGTAGCGTTTTGTTGAGATAAAACAACCGTTGGCTGTTTAACATTCACGCTTGCTTTGCTTGGTGCTTGCCACTGGGCTTCAAATTTTGCACGCTGCTCAGCTCGATTTTCACTGCACCAAACAAAGTCAGTTTGTTGCATTTCTTTAGCACGGCAGCGCTCAGGATATTGGTAAAAGCTACTCCACGCGAGTCGCTTGCTATCACTGTCGTATGTTTTACTATAGACCGTTGAGTCATGAACTTTTTTAGTTAATAAATCATTCGCAGATGAGCGAGTATAAGTTCGTGAACCTGAACTGTGGCTCCTCCAATTAGTTGGGCTTATGCAGTGACGACCTAATATTTCAAACAACTCAGTTGAGCGCCTGCGTAAACGCTCACCTTCAGCTGCCTTATACCCTACCCTCATTCTATCCTGAACTTTTTCTCGCTCGGCTTTAATAGCATCACACCGTGATTGCGAATACTGCTCTGCGGCCAATGTGCTATTGCTTGAAATCACGCAGATAGCCAATAAAATCCTTTTAATCATATATACATCACTGTCGTTAAATTAGGGATAGCGTAGCATTTTTTACGCTAGCAGCAAGACTTTCAGTTTAAAATATCAGCCTCTCGCTTTATTCGCCTCATTAGATGAGTTTTCAAGTTGCGACGGCCCCGTAACAGTGATTTTATATTGCGTCTAAACTCATAGAGTATAGCTCTCAACCTCCGCAATTATTCTTGTTGCTTGAGCCTGTTGCATATTCTCACCAGCTTTGATCACCCAATGGCATTAACTTTGATCGCTTATTCTCATTAAGCTTTGATCACGAAAATTACGCGATAATGATCACTTTTGTGTTCTTAATGATTTTGCCGATC
>NZ_JACJEW010000179.1:0-1202 GCF_014164315.1 Pseudoalteromonas sp. SG44-1 | reverse complement strand
AAGGTTTAGTGTCACTGAGAGGTATTTGGATCAATATTCATTACGGGAGATGAACCGCCCATTGCGGACCCGCATGATGGGTGGTGTGGGGGCTGGAGGTTAGAGACCTCCGGCTACCCGATTATGTATCTTTTTTCCGATTAAAGAAGAGTGAACCTATCATCACTAAAGCAACTATCAATAGTGCATAAGCGGTTTCTTTATCTGAAGATACGACATCTTCCAAAGAATAAACCTTAGTTCCGTCAAGAATAAACTCATACGCCATGGCAAAGTTAGTTTCGCTAGGCAAAACAGAAACAATTACGGAGCGACCGATTAATTTCTGCTTTTTGTCATCGCAATTGGTTCTCAGCGAAAACTCTTCCAATACTTTGTAGGACGAAATGCCTCCCTCGTTTTTTAACACTACCGTTGGCGAGCCGTCTTTACTTCCCGAATTACAACTTACAGACTCAATAGAACCAATTTTTTGTATTAGCTCAATTCTGGAAATTTCATCCTGATTTAACTTCAGGAGACCTAACCCGAAAAAAAGTATTGAAAGTAAAATCCAAGCACCGTACTTCAATATTTCACCCTAGATACATAACAGCTTATTCAAAGGATCTAAACCCACAAGTTGCAGACAGAAAATCCTTCGAGTTTTTTAATACTTTCAGTCTAACTCTGTATCTAAATGTAAATCAAGGGATTTATATTTGTTGTTTTTTTGTTGTTGTAAAATACAAGAAATAATCCCGCGAGTTGTTGAAAAAAAACCAAACACAACTACTGTTTATATATGGCTATGTTGTCTTTCGGTGTTGGTGAACTATAGTTAATGTACTGAAACCCAACAACGGCAGGTGCAATATGGCTTCCAAGCAGTTTCAAAATATACTACATCACATTACCAACTTAAATTACGCTCAACTTAAAAAGCTTCGCCACGAAGTTGAATCAAATATTGCCACTAACCAAGTAGGTCAAGCTATTGCCGACCATGAGGAATCAATATCTCATTGCCCCCATTGTGATTCACATAATCTAAATCGTTGGGGAATGACAAAGCAAGGAATTCAGCGCTTTAAGTGCAAATCATGCAACAAAACATTTAATGCACTTGCAGACTCACCACTTTACCGAATGAAAAAGGCTGAGAAGTGGATCGAATATACCAAATTAATGTGGGAAGGCGTATCCCTTAGAAAATCAGCTAA
>NZ_JACJEW010000178.1:0-1255 GCF_014164315.1 Pseudoalteromonas sp. SG44-1 | reverse complement strand
TGTAATGGTCTAATGAAACTGGACAGGTTTATAGCGTAAAATGAGCTAAACCCAAAAGGTATCACTATGACCAGAAAATCAAAAGTAACACTCAGTGCACAACAAAAACTTGAATATGCCAAATTAATGGTAGAAGAAGGTTATACCAATAAGCAAATTGAAGAGATGTCTGGCGCAGGAAAGTCAGCAGTATCACGTTGGAAGCAACAATATCTATCTGAGCTAGATGGTAAGAGCCCGGGAAATGTACAAGCACTCACACCAGAACAGCAACGTATTCAATTGCTAGAGAAGCAGCTACAGCGCGCTTTAAGGGATAATGATATATTAAAAAAAGCCACCGCTTTCTTCATTCGCGACAATCAAAATTTAAAGTAATTAAAGCATTGAAGAAAGCGACCCCAAGCTATACGGTATCTGAGTTGTGTCGTGCTTTAGAAGTCAGTACAAGTAGTTATTACTATGCGCCCGTCGCGCCAAATAAGTCAGAGCAGGCACTGCTGGCGTTAATTAAATCTATCGCTGACGATTCTGGTTATACGTATGGTAGACGCAGAGTGAACGTTGAACTGAATGCGTTAAATCATACGATTGGAATATATAAAACAGCGGCACTGATGAAAAAGTTGAATATAAAAGCCATCAGGCCGAAGAAAAAACATTACTACCCTAACTCAGGTGATGAACATAAGTACGCACAGAACCTCTTAAAACGAGAGTTTAACCCTGATTCACATAACACGCATTGGGTCGGTGATATTACCTATATCAGGAACCGTCAAGGGTGGAGCTACTTGGCCTGTGTGTTAGACTTATCAACGAGGGAAGTTGTAGGGTATGCCTTATCAACAAGCCCAAATGCTGAATTGGCTATAGCAGCATTGAATAATGCTATTAAGCGTCAACAGCCGGTTCTTAATCAACTGATGTTTCATTCCGATCAGGGGTGTCAGTATTCTGCGGCCTCGTTTAGAGCTCGGTTATCACAACTAACTATAACGCAAAGTATGAGTCGTCGAGGTAATTGTTGGGATAATGCAGTAATGGAGCGATTTTTTAGAAGTTTAAAAACAGAGCGACTGAATCGCCTGTCATTTATAAATCATCATTCAGTTATAAGTGAGGTGGACAATTATATTCAGTTTTACAATTACAAACGTAGGCATTCTACGCTTAATTATATGACGCCACATCAGAAATATAATGAATTAAAAAATGCCGCTTAGAATCTCTACAGAATTTGTTGACCATTACA
>NZ_JACJEW010000177.1:0-1289 GCF_014164315.1 Pseudoalteromonas sp. SG44-1 | reverse complement strand
ATGCCGGGTGCAGGCGAAGTATTCAATGAAGCAGAAGATATTCTCGATGAACATGATAAAGCGCTATTGGCCACATCGGCCTCAGTAAAGAAAGAAAAAGCCAAACCGAAACGCCGGCCACTGCCAGCGCAGTTGCCGCGAATTGAGGTGGTTGTTGACCTCGAAGAGGATGACAAAATGTGTGATTGCTGTCAAAGCCCCCTTCACAAAATGGGTGAAAGCAGCAGTGAAGCACTCGAGTTTGTGCCAGCGCATATCAAAGTAATCAAAACCATTCGCCCTAAATATACGTGCCGTCACTGTGAGCGTGAAGGCATTGAAAGTGTGGTAAAAACCGCCCTTATGCCTGCAACAGCCATTCCAAAAAGCATCGCAACGCCCAGCTTGCTGAGCCAAATAATCATGTGTAAATACCAGTTTGGCTTACCACTTTATCGCCAAGAAACCATGTTAGGCGATATTGCTATTGAGTTGAGCAGACAAACCATGTCGAGCTGGATGTTGCGCTGCGCAGACCTGTTGTCCCCTCTGTATCAACGCTTAAAAGACGTGTTGCTATCTCAACCGGTTATTCACGGCGATGAAACCCCGTTAAACGTCATTAATGCAGATAAAGCAACCAGCTATATGTGGCTGTATTGTTGCGGCGATGATAAACCGAGTAAAGGCACCAATATTGTCTTGTTTGATTACCATAACAGTCGCGCAGGCCAATGTGCGATTGATTTCCTTGATGGTTACGAAGGCTACATGCACGTTGACGGCTACAAGGCTTACGAGCAAACGAATGCAACACTGGTTGCGTGCTTAGCCCATATGCGCCGTAAATTCATCGAGGCTAAAGGCAATAATAAAAAAACAGTCAAAGCAGATGTAGTACTAAACCTTATTCGCAAGCTCTACGGTATTGAGCAAGCCATCAAAGATAAATCGCACGATGAAAAATTCAAGATTAGGCAGAGAAAAGCCAAACCAATCGTTGATGAATTGTATCAATGGTTACTCAAGCATAAAGATAAAATCCCACCAAAAATGGCGTTAGGTGAAGCAATTACCTATGCGATAAATCAGTTTGAGAAATTCAGACGTTACCTTGATGATGGCAGGCTCAGTATTGACAATAACCGTGCAGAGCGAGCTATAAAACCGTTCGTAATAGGGCGAAAAAACTGGTTGTTCTCAAATACCTGCAATGGTGCTCATGCCAGCGCTATACTTTATAGTCTTATTGAAACCGCAAAGGCAAATGACCTTGTGGTGCATGACTATATCTCTACTTGCTTACAGCG
>NZ_JACJEW010000176.1:0-1300 GCF_014164315.1 Pseudoalteromonas sp. SG44-1 | reverse complement strand
ATTGAAAAGTGCGATATTTTTGCCCATTTGAATTTAATTGCCGACATGGGGGATATGGAAATTATTGATATGGCTTCTATGGTACGTGGCGCTATTAAGCAGTACGAATAACGCTGTATGCAAATGTAATTAGTAGAGGGCTTTAAACGAGCTCTATTTGGCGTACATAACTTAATGAATCATCAAGATGGCCGTATCCCTGAGCACGCATGATGATTCATTCGACACGTTTTTTAATATTAACTTACCAATTAGCTACAGAAAGTTTATTTTAGAATTCATTGGTGCCATATCTTTGGACTAACTCAGATTGACAAACTTTATGTTTGTTCATTCAATTTTAAACTCATTTATAACGCTAAGGACAGCATATGCAACCAGATATAAAAAATATCCCCCAACAACTTGGTCAGTACCTTTATCAGCAAATAAAAGAGCCATGGCTTGAGGCACAACTCATTTTAAATTGCGAAGATGAAAGCGAGCTTGAATGCAAAGCCCATTATCAAACAGCAGTGGATGCAAACGAACAACCAATCGCTGTTTCTGACGAAATAATCGAGTTATTCAGTACTTTGTTTGAGAATGCCACCACTACTGGCAGACAATACGGCGCAAAATCTAAAGAGGTAAGAGAATGGATGCTTGACCCTAATAATTATACATTGGATCATTACAGCTTAAACCGCTCTGCGGGAGCTCAATTAAAAGAAACCTACTTCCCCCCCAATATGATAAGTTAAAAAAATGAAAGAATTAGATGAAAAGTTAAGCAATGAGATTAATGAAAAATTTGATCAATCTTTTGAATTTAAAAAGAGAGGTCAAATAGAGGAATCATTTTTTGCAATGCAAGAAGCAATCGAATTACTGCCTTCACCGAAGAGTCAATGGTCCGAATCATTAATAATTATTACTTCTGCTTGCGAACATTTTATAGCAATTGAGAAGTTAGCTGACGCGAGAGCATTAATTGATGAGTACTTAAATTCTGATTTTTGTATATCATATGATGATAATCCCAGCTTCATCAAAGGTATTATATTATTTGAAATGGGTGATTTTGGACAAGCATATGAATGGTTTGATAAAGCCAACTCTATCTCTAAAGGCAGGTGCTTTGTAAAGCAGCCTAAAAAATACAAAACTTTTTTTAATGAGTATAACCAATGAACGTACATGACCAAATAGATGAGTATTGCGAGCAAGGCAATGATCTTTTTGATGAAGAAGACTTTCAAGGCGCAATTACACTCTGGCAAAAAGCCTTTGATTTACTCACCGACCCAGATGAGGATTG
>NZ_JACJEW010000175.1:0-1300 GCF_014164315.1 Pseudoalteromonas sp. SG44-1 | reverse complement strand
GCTGCGTCGTTTACCTGCTGACGCTTGGCTAATATCTCTTTATCTAAACCTAAATGACGTTGATTTGGCGTCACAAATTTTATACCACTGTGTAGGTGCTCATTATTGTACCAATCAACGAACCCGCTTACCCATTCTCTTGCTGCGCTTATATCTTCAAATGCCTTTTCTGGGTATTCTGGGCGATACTTTAACGTTTTAAATAACGACTCAGAGTATGGATTGTCATTACTTACTGATGGTCGACTAAATGATGGCACAATCCCTAACTCCTGTAATGTTGCCAACAATGTCGCGCCTTTCATTGGGCTGCCATTATCTGAGTGCAACGTGACTTGCTCGCGCTTTATTTGCTCCCGACTGCAAATATCCTTCATTAAATCTGCGGCTAACTCACTTAACTGTGTGTCGTAAACCTGCCAGCCAACAACCTTTCGACTAAAAATGTCCATCACTAAATATAAGTATAAAAATTGCCCTTTCACGCTCGTTGGTAAATAGGTGATATCCCAAGTATATACTTCATTTGCACGCACTGCCTTCAATGCCCTTGGCTTTTTCATCGGCTTAGCTGGCTTTACTTTTTCTCTATGCGTTAATAAGTTATGTGCCTTCATGACACGATAAAACGAACTTTCAGACGCTATCCATATGCCGTTATCAAGCAGCTTAGGGACTATTTTACTGGCCGGTAAATGCCCATACTCAGTTGAGTTAACCGTATTAATAATGCGCTGCCGCTCTAATTCTGTGAGACGATTTGGCGGCCGTTTTATCGTACTTGTTCGCTTGTCAGTCATATTGTCAGCTTCAATCCAGCGCTGAACGGTTCTTACCGTCAGCCCAAGTAACTCACATGCTTTTTCTTTCCTTGCCCCTGAAGCCTGTGCGCTTGTGATAAGCGTTATTAATTCATGTCGCTCAGCCTGTGTTGTTAATCGTCCTCGTTGAAACCCCAGAGTGCATCCGCTTTTTTTTTGAGAACAAGCAGAGCGGCTGTTTCAGCTAAGGCTTTATCTTTACGATTAAGCTCTTTTTGCAGCTGTTTTATTTCTTGCTTTAACTGTTTACTGTCTGATTTAGCTAGTTTCGTTGTAGGTCCTTGGGCAAAGTCTTGCTTCCACTGCTTAATATGATGCGGATAAAGCCCTTTATTACGGCAGTATTCATTAATGGCTGCTTCATCTAAATGGCCACAGTCAATAATCGCGCTGAGTCTTTCTTCTAAACGCCAGTCTTGTGGTCGTTTTTCTGCTGTCATTTGGCTACCCGTCTGGTGTGTTTCAAGTTGATGTTTTTT
>NZ_JACJEW010000174.1:0-1311 GCF_014164315.1 Pseudoalteromonas sp. SG44-1 | reverse complement strand
TATCTACTTTTACTAAATTGAACTTAGAAAAATCCAAGCAACTTTTAGCTTTATCACGTAAAGAGCCTAATGCGAGAAAGCGAATACGCCTGCTTGCTGTTTCATTATTCTTTGAGGGTGAAAACAGAACGAATATTGCTAAGCGGCTAAATACAGCGCGCGGCAGTGTCAATAAATGGGTTTCAAACTACCTTAATAATGGCGTTACTGGCTTGAACAACAAACCGATTAAAGGTCGTCCAGCTAAATTAACCTTACAACAACTAAACACACTGTCAGATTATGTAAAACAGTCAGCAAGTTCTTCAGAAGGAGGCAGACTAATGGGGGAAGATATTGCTCAGTATATTTATGACCAGTTCAACATAAGATATCACACCGATCATATTTACAAACTGCTCAAGAAGCGTGGGTTTAGCTGGATCACAAGCCGTTCTAAGCACCCAAAGCAGTCAAAAGAAAGCCAAGAGGCTTTTAAAAAAGTTCCAAGTGGAAACGATCCTTCACACCCCAGGACATCTCCCTTTAGATCGCATTGATGTGTGGTTTCAAGATGAAGCACGGTTTGGACAACAAAATCAAACAACACGCTTATGGGCTGAAACAGGCTCTAGGCCTCGCGCAACAAAACAACAGCAGTTTGAGTATGGATACTTATTTGGTGCAGTGTGCCCAAGTAATGGTAAAACAGAAGCGCTGATCAGCCCTATCGTCAATAAAGACGTCATGACGCAACACATGGAATTAATATCAAAAGCCACGGAGGTAGGACGTCATGCGGTCGTGATCGTTGATGGCGCTGGTTGGCATACTATTGATACTGTAAAACCATTCAATAATGTCACGCTAATAAAACTTCCGCCTTACTCCCCGGAGTTAAATCCAATAGAGCAAGTATGGAGTTGGATACGGCAACACTGTTTATCTAATCGTGTGTTTAGTGGTTATGAAGAAATAGTCGAACAGGTTTCGCAAGCGTGGAATAAATTCATTTCTGTTCCTGATACGGTTAAAAGCATATGCTCTAGAGACTGGATAAAATTGACTTAATCTTTATGCAGATTGGTATTACAACAACAAGTTCAATTATTACGTAAGCAGTTTATTGCTCAACAACGTCATTGGGCTGAATTTAACGCTACCTTCGCGATAAAGGTGGCGGGTTAATAATCGTATAGCTTTCCTACAGACGTAAAAAAGCCGCTTCATTTCTGAAGCGGCTTTCTCAATTTGGAGCCTGGCAATGTCCTACTTTCACATAGCAAATGCTACACTATCATCGGCGCTGTTTCGTTTCACTACTGAGTTCGG
>NZ_JACJEW010000173.1:0-1328 GCF_014164315.1 Pseudoalteromonas sp. SG44-1 | reverse complement strand
GACGGCGAGATTATTTGGAAGGACTAGCCTATTTCGTACAGGTAGTAGTGCAAATCGATTGGAAAAATATGGATGTGAGTGATGTAATTGAAACTTAATAATTATTTTTGGGGATCCCTTAGGTTCCTGCGGGTACATCCCACTGGTCATCAAACTTAATTAAAGTCACGAATATATCATTACCTTCATCCGTTGAACCCGATACAACCATATAATCTATTTCACCTGTTGTTGCACAACCGCCTAGTAATACAGCAAACAAGCTAATAAGAAGTAATTTTATGATTTTGTCCATAATCTATATCCATTTAAGTTCAAGCTGCCCTTGAGGAATAGCTTAGTTACTTATTCTCACGCCATTGTGCTTGCCCAGAGCCAAGCTCGTGTAATACGCGACCTGTTCTATTCATTCCTGAGCTTGTATTTGATAGCCACACTTTTATTTCGCCAGTTTCGCCCATGCCAACAATTAAATAAGGCCTGATATTTTTTCCTACTTCCCCTGTACTTATCCGTGTATATGCAAGTAAATTTTTAGCTAACTTATAACCATTTTTATCTATTGCCACTTCACCAAAGTAAATTCTGTTCTCTGACTTATCTAACCATTCAACGGCTACTTTTTCTGGGAATTTTTTATCGTAAACACTTACCGTCGCCCTTGTTTCACCATAGCAGCACCAATTGAACCTGACGGTATTCCCCACTCATCATCAAATACCACAGAACGCCCCCAAATTGCATTGCCATTTTCCGTGCCTACACCTGCGACCATGTAATCAATTTTACCTGTTGAGGCGCAACCCATTACAAATAATGTAAAGGTCAATGTGGTGAGACATTTTATGAGGTTACTCAAAATATATTTCCATTTAAGTTCAAGCTGCCCTTGAGGAATGGCTTAGTTACTTATTCTCACGCCACTGTGCTTGCCCTGAGGCTAGTTCGTGTAATACACGGCCAGTAAATCCAGCGGATGGTGTATTTGAAACCCAAACCTTTATCTCACCTGATTCACCCATACCGACTATTAAATATGGTTTTACATCTTTAAAAACCTTACCTGTATGCGCTGTGTATGAAGGTAAATTTTTAGCTAATTTATAACCATTTTTATTTATTGCCACTTCACCAAAGTAAATTCTATTTTCTGACTTATCTAACCATTCAACCGCGACTTTTTCTGGGAATTTTTGATCGTATACACCACTTGTTTTACCGGCACTTTGCCAGCAACAACCAAGGCTCCCCATAGGAATACCCCAACTATTATCAAAAGTGATTGATTGCACCCAGATTTCATTACCCTTTTGTGTCGCACCGCCTGC
>NZ_JACJEW010000172.1:0-1334 GCF_014164315.1 Pseudoalteromonas sp. SG44-1 | reverse complement strand
ATTGCTTAGTTCATAATATAGAAAAGCTGCAAAACACGATGCATTAATAAAGGTAAGCTGCTACCTCTCCAAATAAGCCACTTAAACACCTGTCATACCTTCCAAAACGCCCATTAAAGCAACAGCAAATCCTCTTTTTATATTTCACGTAAAATCGAAGTAACCAATTGAATCAAAATAGGAACTCAGCTATGGTTAATGCATCAATAAAAATAAATTAAAAACGAGTAATTCTACAGGCTCGTTAGGGATATATGAATAATAAGCTCAGCACTTCGGAAAAAGGACTATATCGTCGAGTTGATGAAATCCTATTTTACCTTTGGGATCCTATAGGTGTTTGCGACATACCGATGGCTCGTGATGAATACCAATCTTATTTACCAAAAGTTTTTAAGTTGTTACTCAACGACCCTAAAGAACATGAGGTTTCAGCTTATTTAATTAAAGTAGAAACAGGTTCAATGGGAATGTCCGCAAATAGTAAAAAGGCACTTGAAGTTGCTCGCATACTTATTGAAACTAAAGAGGCTTTGTTGGAGTAATATCCCTAATCGGGTAGCCGGAGGTCTCTAACCTCCAGCCCCCACACCACCCATCATGCGCTTTTTATTAGCAGGAAGTGCAATGGGCGGTTCATCTCCCGTAATGAATATTGATCCAAATATCTCTCAGTGACACTAAACCTTTTGACGCTAAATAGTCATTGCCTAGCGCAATGTTAATTCCTTTTGTTTTTGAGCTTCGACAAGGCCCTTCGCTTCCAAGCGCCTACTTTTGGTGCTGGTGATACCACATGCTATGGCGAGTCGCTCACTAACCCCCAATTTCATTAAACTACGTACTTTAGTGCGTGCTATTCCTTATAAATAGCGCGATTGTCGCCAGTAGCACATTCTTATCCTACGGCGGATCCAGAGATCTAAATCCACCGTTAGATATAATAATCAAAGTCAAAATAGACAGCCCAATGGGGCAACGGCAGCTTTTTATTGACGAAATGGCAAACGACTTGGCTGTATAGAGCCTGCTTTCCTTTAAATAAACAGCGGAATATTACAGTTAACAAAGGAATGAATAAATTGACCTTACGCGGACAAACGAAAGTGAATGCATTCACTGCATTCTGCGGCAACTGTATTGCTTAGTTCATAATATAGAAAAGCTGCAAAACACGATGCATTAATAAAGGTAAGCTGCTACCTCTCTAAATAAGCCACTTAAACACCTGTCATACCTTCCAAAACGCCCATTAAAGCAACAGCAAATCCTCTTTTTATATTTTACGTAAAATCGAAGTAACCGATTGAATCAAAATAGGAACTCGGCTATGG
>NZ_JACJEW010000171.1:0-1405 GCF_014164315.1 Pseudoalteromonas sp. SG44-1 | reverse complement strand
GCGGTAAGCGGTAAGCGGTAAGCGGTAAGCGGTAAGCGGTAAGCGGTAAAAATCTAGATCTCCTCAACTTAAATAGCAAGAAAATTTAATATATTTACTTTCTGTTATAAACGCGGTGGCAAGCCACTCGCCTACAAGTACATATTAACACCGAGCAACTTAAAACTTACCGCTTAGAGCTTACAGCTCAAATCGCAGACATTAAAAAAGGCCACCGAAGTGACCTTTTTCTAATAATTAACTTAAAAGTTAATTATTACTCTACGATAGTTGCTACTACACCAGCACCTACAGTACGGCCACCTTCGCGGATTGCGAAACGTAGACCTTCATCCATTGCGATTGGAGAGATTAACTTTACAGTCATCTTAACGTTATCGCCAGGCATTACCATTTCTACGCCATCTGGTAACTGTACGTCACCAGTTACGTCAGTTGTACGGAAGTAGAACTGTGGACGGTAACCTTTGAAGAATGGAGTATGACGACCACCTTCATCTTTAGAAAGTACGTATACTTCTGAAGTGAATGTTGTATGTGGGTTGATTGAACCAGGCTTAGCTAGTACTTGACCACGTTCAACGTCTTCACGTTTAGTACCACGTAGAAGTGCACCAATGTTCTCACCAGCACGACCTTCGTCAAGTAGTTTACGGAACATTTCAACACCAGTACAAGTAGATTTAGTTGTATCGTTGATACCAACAATTTCTACTTCGTCATTGATGCGGATGATACCAGCTTCAACACGACCAGTTACAACAGTACCACGACCTTGGATTGAGAAAACGTCTTCGATAGGCATGATGAATGGCTTATCGATGTCACGCTCTGGCTCTGGGATGTAAGAATCAAGTGCGTCTGCAAGCTCAATGATCTTGTCTTCCCACTCTTTCTCGCCTTCTAACGCTTTAAGCGCAGAACCAGCGATTAGTGGTAAGTCATCACCTGGGAAATCGTACTCAGAAAGAAGTTCACGAACTTCCATTTCTACTAGTTCAAGTAGCTCTTCGTCATCAACCATGTCACATTTGTTCATGAATACGATGATGTAAGGAACGCCAACTTGACGAGAAAGAAGGATGTGCTCACGCGTTTGTGGCATAGGGCCATCAGTCGCAGCAACAACAAGGATAGCGCCGTCCATTTGAGCAGCACCAGTGATCATGTTTTTAACATAATCGGCGTGTCCAGGACAATCTACGTGTGCGTAGTGACGAGTAGGCGTATCGTATTCAACGTGTGAAGTTGAGATTGTGATACCGCGCTCGCGCTCTTCTGGAGCGTTATCGATTGATGCGAAATCTTTAGCAACACCGCCGTATACTTTTGCAAGTACGTTAGTGATTGCTGCAGTTAGGGTAGTTTTACCGTGGTCAACGTGGCCGATTGTACCTACGTTTAC
>NZ_JACJEW010000170.1:0-1454 GCF_014164315.1 Pseudoalteromonas sp. SG44-1 | reverse complement strand
AAACGCTCTTTAAACACACTTTGAACATCATTTAAACCGCGTTTAAATAGTTGTTTAAACGCGCCAGTTTCAGTGCGGTACTTACCTCTAAAATCCGCAGCTACATCACTGCCAGTTGCAAATAAAACCCAGTCGGCAACCAATAAGCAGCAATCATTTTTACCCCATTTAAACGGTTCACAGTTTCGGTTTGTTATAAAAGCAGCAAGCTTAGCGGCGACGTTCATTGCGACGGCCTCCTATGTAGTTACCAGGTTGTGTGTCAGGTAGGTTTTGTTTGTTCGCGGTGGTTTGTTCACTAAAAAACAAATCATTTGGGTAAAGTGATTTTTGGGTGGCGTCGTTCCAACGTTGATTTAAACGGGCTTCTTTCCAGCGCTCGCTTTCACCTGCAACACTTAGCTGTATTTGCGATACATCGCCGCGCTCTACGTCACAGGCAACAATGTATCCACTTTCAAGCAATTGGCTTTGGCTTACGCGGTAGTGTTCATCCACAGTAACAAGGTAAATTTCACAGCCCTGGCTTATAGGGTCGTTTTCGGCCACCTCGGCTAATACAGCTTGGTCTTGGGTGTGTAGGGTTAAACGTATGCTGGTGCTGTCGTTTTTATCGCTGGCGGGTATTTCGCTCACAGTGCCAAGCATGCCCACGCCATGCCAGGTTAAATTAGCAAAGCGGCGTTCACCTACGCCTGTATGCAGCAGTACATCGCCGCTTTTAAACGCCAGGCGTACAAAAAAGCGAGCGCGGCCACTGGTGGCTAAGTCAGTAAGTAGGGCGGCGTTTAGGCTTTCCATTAAAACGCCTCCCGACCTTTAATTTTCCAGCTTGTAACTATGCCGTTTTTATACTGCGCAATGGCAAGGCCTTGCTTGTTATCAGCCAAACGGAATAAACCAACCGGTTGTTTAAAGGTAATTAGGGTGTTGTCTGCAGGTATTTTACGCAGAGGGGATTCAAATATTACTGTGGCGCGGCCAAGTGAGTCAGTCACTAAATCTTGGGTTAAAACTTTTAGCTCAGTGTTTTGGCCAACACCTACTTGCATACGTTCGCCAACAACCAATAAGGTTTGGTTGGCGGGTAGGCCATCAATGTTTAAAATATTGCCATCTTGGTTTGCACCGCGTACATAGCCCACAAAATCTTTATCAAGCTGCTCACGGCGGTAATCAATTAAAGTAAACGTGCCCACTTGGCCGCGCAGGCTGGCAATAAAACCATCAAGCGCCAACGCATCGCGCTCAGGCACATTGGCAAGCTCAATTTCAAACTCCCAATATGCACCCTCAAGGTCGTAAACCTCGGTAGCATTGTTGGCTTTATTGTAAGCGTATAGCTAACGACACCTAGCTTTGTTTAATGTTCCAAGGTAGCAGTGGCTCAAGGTTATCTGGCTGCTCAGCAAGGTACTGTAAGCATGTTGATATATAGTTATGCACCACAAGGT
>NZ_JACJEW010000016.1:0-92950 GCF_014164315.1 Pseudoalteromonas sp. SG44-1 | reverse complement strand
TGCTGGCGAGGGTCGTCAATTGATTCGAAATATTTAAATAGTTGAATATCAGGCATGGGGGCTCCTTAAAAAGGAGTATAAGATCATACTTTTAAGTCAAGGTAAAGTTCGTGATCTTGCCCTGCGTCGTTTTACGGAACTTACGAGCCATAATGCCCGTTAGTTTAATTAACTGTTTACAAAAGTAGTTATTGCTGGAATTATCACGATTTAAAATAATTAGTGTGTTGCCAATTACCCGAATAGGAAGGTTGAGCCGCTAGACTATCTAAGGAATGGTGTTAAATTTAATTATGATATTACCTCGAAATCGAGATTATTTTCAGATATTTTTAGCCTCTCTATCACCAATGATTTTCGTGGTACTTTTACTTGCAGAACTTGAGTTTGAATGGGTTTATTCATTATCAATTATTATTCTCTGCTACTTAGCTTCATTCATATTTTGGTTTAAAAATGGAACTAAACCAGCAGCATGGATTAGCAAAGGTAGACTACATATTAGAGATGGCGTATTCGGTACTGATGTTATCCATAAAGACTTACTAGAATCCATGCGTTATGAAATTGGCCATAAGCGTGCTGTCACAGGTAGTAATGCAGATGAAGCTGAGATGCACATATTGGTTATTAAAATGAAAGGTTTTGATGAGTGGACTTTGCCTATTAAAGATTTAATAGAACATGGGCCTGATTTAAGGCTTTATAAGTTTATAAGAGATAATTTTTATAATTTGAAGCTGGTGAAAAAGTAGTTATAACAAGCTTTTAAACACAACACAGAATAAATATAACGCTTATTAATTAATGCAGTTTATTAGTTCAGGTTTACAGAGGATTTTTCGTTGGGTTTCGCTGCACTCTACCCAACCTACGCAGTCAAGTTTAACTCCGGACATACAACTTAAAGCCTACCGACCCTTGCAAGTTTATACATTTTTTACAAACGCAAGCGCGAGATAAACTCGCGCTTTCTGTAAACGCCCTAGTACCTAATTACCTAGAGCCTAGCACCTAATTACTTATTAAATCGCTGGGTAACCAATGCGATCAGACAAGTAACCAACACTGGTGGCAAAGTAATATGAGCGATTCCAATGCATTAACGCTTTGTAATTATCATAAGCTAAATACATACGGCCATTCATATCATCAGGCATAACCAATGCCGCCGTTACATCTACGGCTGGTAAATCAGTACCATCCATTTTACGTACACCTAAAGCTTGCCAATCAGCTAACGAACGCTCTGAATCAGCCCAAAACTCTAACCATTGAGTACGTGTTTTAGTGCCACGTTGCAATACATAGCTAGGTTCGAAGCTTTGTGGTAACTTAATTTGACGACCCCAAGTAAGATCACTATTCCAGCCAGCTTGCTTTAAATAGTTAGCTATTGATGCAAAGGCATCAACTTGGGTGGTCCAAATATCTTTTCGACCATCTTTATCATAATCTACCGCGTAGGCATTAAATGAGGTAGGCATAAACTGCGTTTGCCCCATTGCACCTGCCCATGAACCTTTGAATTTATCTAAAGTAATGTGCCCTTCCTTTAGAATGTCAAGCGCGGCCCATAATTGGTTTTTATACATAGTTTCGCGACGGCCATCAAAAGCCAGCGTGACTACCGATGAAATAACGTTGTGACCGCCTTGGATTTTACCAAAATTACTTTCAAGGCCCCATAACGCAACAATAAAGCGTGCTTGCACGCCGTACTCGGCTGCAATTTGTTCTAAAATATCTTTATTTTCAGCGTATAGTTTACGTGCGCGGTCAATTTTCCATTGTGGCACACGCTTTGGTAAGTAAGTCTCTAAGGTTTCTTTAACTTCAGGCTGATTTTTATCAGCAGAAATTACCTTTTCTTTAAAGTGTGCTGTAGCGAAAGCATCTTCAATTAATTGACTATCGTAGCCTTTTTGTGCTGCTTCTTGTTTTAAACCTGCAACATATTCATCAAATTGTGCTTGGGTCTTGGCCAGTGCCGATGTACTGATACAAGCACTACATAAAATTGCAGCCAATTTAGTTATTATATGTTTAGTCACTATCAACTCCATTTTGTTTTCTATGCTCAGCTAGTAAGTTAGCTTCAGGTGGCGGTAACTGGAGATAAAACCCGACATCAGTTAATGATTTCTCAACCAAACTTAAATCAGCCCCGCCTAAATGCGTTCGTTTTGCTAAATTAATTAACATTACGTAATGAGGTTGACCGAACATAGCCATCAAAGGTTCCGGTACCTTGCTAAAATCATCTCTTTTTTCTACAAAAAGGAAGGTATCCGCTTTTTTCTTACTTTTATATACCGCAGTCAGCATTATGACCCTATAAAATCTTGCTTAACAGTGCTGCACACTATAACATGAGAGTCATAATAAGTTAGAAAAATTAGATTAGAAATTTCACCTTATCCATATAAACACAGGCCTTATTCAGCCTGCGTTTATCTAAAATTGATTTCTGATCACACTATTCAATTGAGCGTGTATGTCGGACCAAACTTTTGAGCTAAAAGGGAATCTTTTTACGTTATCAGTTTTACATCTTTATAGTACTGATATAAACCTGTTAGCTGAGCAACTGTATATAAAAATTGCCCAAGCCCCTCGTTTTTTTGAGGGTGCTCCTATTGTTGTTAATTTAATTGAGATAAAAAATAATCTTGTTGATTTTGTTCATCTAAAGTCTTTATTAGAACGAATGAACTTTAATGCTGTTGGAGTCTGTAATGGCTCTGATGAGCAACATACGCAAGCCAAAGCCGCTGGGCTCTCAGTTTTAAATTATTCACAAGACGTTAAGAGTGAACCTGTTACAAAGCAGAGTAATACTTCAATTGTTGAGAAAACAGTTTACTTACCTGCCCAAGTCATCAATGGCACAGTGCGCTCTGGTCAACAAGTGTATGCTAAAGACCGTGACTTAATCGTCATTGGTGCGGTAAGCCATGGTGCAGAAGTGATTGCTGATGGCAATGTACATATTTATGGCACATTACGTGGTCGTGCAATAGCAGGCGCACAAGGTTACAACGAAGCACGTATTTTTTGCCAAAAATTAGAAGCAGAACTTGTTTCTATCAATGGCAACTACTGGATCAGCGATTCTCTGCAAGGTGAGTTCTGGGGCAACGCTGCACAAATCCAACAAAAAAATGAATCATTAGAAATTTCAGCTTTGGTTAAAGGATAAATCTTATGGCAAAAGTCATTGTCGTTACGTCAGGTAAAGGTGGTGTAGGTAAAACTACATCAAGTGCTGCAATTGGCACAGGTTTAGCACTTAAGGGCTATAAAACAGTCATTATAGATTTTGATATCGGTTTACGTAACCTTGATTTGATCATGGGCTGTGAACGTCGCGTTGTCTATGATTTTGTTAACGTTATAAACGGTGAAGCAAATTTAAATCAAGCACTTATCAAAGATAAACGGGTAGATAAATTATTTTTATTACCTGCTTCACAAACTCGCGATAAAGATGCTTTAACTCGCGAAGGTGTTGAACGCGTATTAAACGAGCTGAAAAAAGACTTTGATTATATCGTCTGTGATTCGCCAGCAGGAATTGAAGCCGGCGCTATGATGGCAATGTACTTTGCTGATGAAGCAATTGTAACAACGAACCCTGAAGTTTCATCAGTTCGCGATTCAGACCGTATTTTAGGTATTTTGCATAGCAAATCTAAACGTGCTGAAGAAGGACTTGAAAACATAAAAGAACATTTATTACTGACTCGCTATAACCCAGAGCGAGTAGCTAAAGGTGAAATGCTGTCAGTTGAAGATGTGCAAGATATTCTTTCTATCGAATTGTTAGGTGTAATACCTGAATCACAAGCGGTATTAAGTGCATCAAACTCAGGCCAGCCAGTTATATTAGATACAGAGTCTGATGCTGGGCAAGCTTATGCCGATGCAATTAATCGCTTATTAGGTGAAACAGTCGAATTTCGCTTCTTAGATGTAGAAAAGAAAGGTTTGTTCAAACGGATATTTGGAGGTTAACGTGTCACTACTTGACTACTTCCGCTCAGAAAAGAAAAATACAGCGTCACTAGCAAAAGAGCGATTGCAGATCATTGTTGCGCATGAGCGCTCACAGCGTGGTACACCTGATTACTTGCCACAATTGAAACAGGATATTCTTGATGTTATCCGTAAATACGTCAACATCAGTAATGACGCGGTTCAAGTCCAATTCGATCAAAACGAAGATGACTTAGCGGTATTAGAACTCAACGTCACTTTACCTGACGAAGAGAAAGAAAAGAAATAACTAAAAGGGCGCTATTACAGCGCCCTTTTCACATTTTAATAGCATAAAAAATCTAATGCTTATTTTTACTACTTAGCTTTATTATTTAATTAAAGTCTGATTAATAAACCTTAAAATTTAAATAAAATAGGCATACCAACTAAAGAATACCCTTTAAATTTATATTATAAATTATAATTTTTAGAAACTATAATTAGCACCTAAATAAAAGCGTCGTCCTGAATACTGGTTATAAGTAAAGCGATTACTTTGTTTCCAATAACCTTCTTCAACTTCCTCAGTTAAGTTAACCACAGAGGCTGTTAATGACAACTGCTCAGTCAAACTATAAGCCGCATTAACATCTAACTGACCATAATCTTTCGTATACATGTTGTAACCTTTATGGATGCCATTTGCACGATCATCTTTCCAGTTATAAGATGCCCTTACACTAAAGTCATCATTTTCAAAATACACTGAAAGATTATATTGGTGTTTGGCTGTTCCTGGGATTTCAGCATCTGTTTTTTCACCCTCATTGGTAACTTCGCTGGTGCTAGTGTCCGTAAATGTGTAGTTAGCTAAAACACCAAATCCACTTTCAAATGAATGTTGGAAAAAAAGTTCTATACCTGTTGACTGAGCTTCACCTCCCCCCACTTTAGTATTCATTTCCACTTCAATCGGCCCATTACAGCAATCGTGCTCACGTTGTACAATTTCGAGAGAAGAAATAGGCAAGTTAGAAATATCCTTATTGAATAATGTAGCACCCAAAGCAGAGCCGTCACCATAATACCATTCAACGCCTAAATCGAGCTGATCTGACAGCATAGGATCTAAACCTGTATTAACCGAAGTGCCTCTACCACGCCCAGTCCAAGAATCGGGTGAGTTTATATTAACCGGTGGCCCATACGACTCAGCTTGGCTCAAATCTGAATAACTGACACGTGACATAGCGCGTGCTGCAGCAAAACGCACAACAATATCATCGTTCACATCCCATGCTAAATTCAAGCTAGGGAGCCATTCCCCATCGTCACTTGAGCGCTCATTAGGGGCCGTATCATTACTATCTTGGCCTATTACATCATCATAAGTTAATGTACTTAGTTCAGTATTAACGTAACGAACGCCAAAGTTCCCCCTCAAATCACGCCATTGAAAATTACTTTGTGCATAGACCGACCAAATATTTTCCTCTAAGGTATACGTTCCAGATAATGTTGGAACTACAGTTGGGCTAAAGTTATTTAAAAGATACTGTTCTAAAGCAGCGAAATCAAAGGCAAGGAAATCAAAAGCACCAGTGTTTCCGGCACTGTTATCAATAATGGTATCACTTACTAAACTTTCTGCGTCTGGATGAAAGTCAGGATTGTGAAACCATTCATTACCAGATAAATAACCTCGGTAACCACCGTTATCAGCGATGCCATCATCCCAACGAAAATCATTTCTTATACCTTTAATTTCATGTTGTCGATACTTTGCTCCGACAAAAAAACTGGTAAAAAAATCACCATCAAAATCTATTTTAAGATCCGATTGAATGTAATCTTCAGAGTCTTTATTTTCTGATGAATAAGAATCAAACCAATCATAGTATTGGTATGCTTGTTTATCTTTTGATAAATCTGTGGAAACTTCGTAGCTAGGCTTACCATTTTCTATATTAAAAAACCAACTGTTAACTGAACCTTGGCGAGCATCTATGTTTGCGTAAGTTTCTTTTGATGTACCACCTTTAGCTTCGGTATGACCAACTTGGACTGAAAGTGAATAACCATTTCCATAATAAGTCGCATCAAAATCAAAAGAGTTTGATTTTGATTCACCAAAACGTTCTCTTGCAGTCAATTGAGGTGATAAAAGCCCACGCCTTACTGGAACACCATCGTTAACATCAGCATCCCCAAAATTATTATCATTTAATAGACCATTATCTGCATTTCCATAAGCAACAACAGTGTCTCCATCTAGCTTAACCCCGAAATATGGATTGTGATTATCATTCCATTCAGCGAAAAACACTTCTTGTCCAGTTTGATCATAACCAAGCTTAGCGCCAAAATAGTTAAAATTTAGGTCTAACCTATCTGTTGGCATCCATTGGATAGCAAGCTGATAACCATCACGTGTTCGATCTTGGTTAGCATTTTTTACATGCATACCCGATGGTGCCCACACATTGTTATAAACCTCACCTGTTGCTTGATCGACAATTGCTGACTGATCTGCACCTTCAACTGTATCTGAGTAAAAACGCCAACCCGACGCTACATTAGAGACTGTTGTAACAGTTCTATCTTGTCGTGTATAGCCGGCTAAAATACCGAAACTTTCATCATCATTCTTCCATGAATAAAGTATATTAAGTTGAGGTTGTAAGTCCTCAGAAACATCATCGTAAGTTGCTTCAACACTTAAAGCGCCTGAATTTTGATCCATCTCAAGAGGCTTGCGAGTATTTAAAATAACAGTCCCACCAATCCCCCCTTCATCTATACGCGCTTCTGCACTTTTATAAACTTCCACGCTACTAATCATACTGGCTGGTAATAGCGCATAATTGAAGCTTCTACTCGGTACGCCTGTATCTGATGAAGCAAGGTAATTACCATTGAGTTGGGTTAGTGTCCAATCTGGAGATGTGCCACGAATACTGACTCGACTGCCTTCACCACCGTCGCGATCAATAAGTACACCAGGAACTCGCTGTAACGAATCTGCGACGTTCTTATCTGGAAATTTACCAATATCTTCAGCTGTAATTGCATCGACATTTGCTGTAGATAGCCTTTTAATCGCAAGGTTTTGTGCTGCTGATGAGCGTATTCCACGAACTTCAATCACTTCAAAGTCATCGTTATTTTGATTATCTTTTTGATCTGCATACGCGACATTGCAAGCAGCCATTAATGCTAAAAATAATACTGATCTATTAAATTTTCGTGAAAGTTCAGTTGATTTATTAATGTTACTATAATCAGCCATACCAATCTCCATCATTGTGTGTGTTATATTTCACTCAGCAAATTTCTAGTTACGTCGAGTGATTTATTATATCTTTACAGCCACTAACTCATGCGGTTAATAAATTGTAAAGGTCACAGTTAGGATAAGGTTACTGTATATAAAGTGATAATATATTTTCGGTGTGAATCAGTATAAAATCGGCGTAAACCACAATAAAAAACAATTTAAACGGTAAATATTCACTCTTTAATTTATATAAAATTATTCAATAAAATCATAATTAAAAATTCCGTTAGTTCCTTAATAATTCACAAAATACTCGCCGCATCTAGTAATTTACTTCCTGTCTTAGAGGTTACTGCATAATTAAAACCAGGTTGAATACAATAAGAGCCATATTCACCAGATTTACTCAAGGCTAAAAAACCGACTTGAAACTGTTTATAATCACCCAGCTTATGAGCAATTCGCTCAACTGCGGCCTTACACGCTTGAGTAGGTGTCATACCTTGGCGCATCATTTCAACTACTAAATGGCAGCCTACCGTTTTTATCATCAACTCGCCCATGCCCGTTGCCGTTGCAGCACCGACTTCATTATCAACGTACAAACCTGCACCTATAATGGGCGAATCACCTACTCTGCCTGACATTTTAAAGGCCGCGCCACTAGTGGTACACGCCCCAGATAAATCGCCACTACTATCAAGCGCTAACATGCCGATTGTGTCGTGGTTTTCAATATTGATCACGGGCGCATATTTTGATTCCACCAGCCAATCTTGCCAGGCCTTTTTAGCTTGCGGGGTTAATAAGTTTTCTTCTATAAACCCTTGTGATTTAGCAAATTGCAGCGCCCCTTCACCTACTAACATCACATGCGGGGTGTTATCCATCACTAACCGGGCAACCGAGATGGGATGCTTAATATGTTGTAAACATGCAACAGAGCCGCAGTTTTGATTTTCATCCATAATGCAGGCATCGAGGGTAACGTTCCCTTCTCTGTCTGGATAACCACCATATCCTACTGTCATCACATTCGGGTCTGCTTCAGGAATTCGCACACCGGCTTCCACAGCATCAATGGCTTTACCATGCTCAGCAAGTACCTGCCACGCGGCTTTATTAGCCGCTATACCATGTTGCCACGTTGAGACGACGATAGGCTTATTAACTTTACTTTTAGCTACTGTCTTAAACGGTATTAATGCAACAGCACTTGAAATAGCTGATAACTTTAAAAAGTCACGTCTGTTAGTGATCATTATTGTTCCTCATTAAATTTGCGAGCATCGGCTGTAAATCAAAAGCAAGCGATTTAATTTAACCACGACTTGCATATAGGGTTGGTATATCTGTTTAATCTTTAACTGAGCGTATATTTAAAGACTGTTGAAAACGTTCACTCCAATAATGAGTTCGTTTTAAATAGTAATCAGCAGCTAAAGGGCCGTAATCAAGATACTTATAGTCACCCACTTGCTTCTCAATCGCAGGCTCGATCTGAGTCCCTTCGTGCCATTCATTAAATGAGGTCACTCCGATAAAGGTTGGAGCCACTGCAATTGCTTTTTTAAACATCGTGTCGTAGTACTTTCCAGCTTCGCGTGCTCTGAAGTTTTTTTTGTTCCACGGACGAATTCTATCGTCTGCATACCCAGGACCGACACTTGGAATAAATAGTTTATTATGTTGCTTTGCCCACTTAGCTAGGTATGGCCAGTTTTTAGTGGTACTGCCATAAACAAACCCATCAACAGCAAAGTAGGTATAAAAGCCATCCATACCACTGTTTAAAAAGAATGACTCCTCACCTTCATCAACCCACAGCCCTATAAAGTTAGCATCATACGTTTTACCTCTGACTGTTAATTCGCCTTTTGGTAGCAACACCTTCTGCCATTCACTGATTGGCATTTTGTATGAGTCATAAACATAATATAATGGCTTGCCTTGGTAATGATATAAAGCGGGATGTTGCCCAAAGCGCTGGTCTAGCTGTTTTACTACCTGTAAAAATTCAGCCGCACTGTGATAGATAGGTTCAATATGGAAGTTAACTTTAAGGCCGATTTTAGCGGCTTTATCCATAAAAACTGGCACTGAACTGGTACCAAAATCGCTATCGCCCCACCAGCTTAATATAATTACGCTAACTCCTGCTTGTTTCATCATCGCTAAATGGGTATCCATAAGTGCTTCGTCGTTTGCACTGTAAGTACCTAATTCAGGATAAAAATTAGCACCAATGTCATCGCCGCCAGGGTAGCCTTTACGTCCAACAATAGGTTGATCACCGTAAGGTAATACCTGATGATTCCAGTGCGCCCATTGACCATCAACTTTTAAGTTGCCATACCAACTGTAATAAAATATATGCAGACCACGCTGTTGTGATCCGGCTGCAGATCCAGCAGTCACATAAAAACTGCATAATAAAAAGCTTATTAAGATGGCCGGGCACCTTATTAATCGTGAAAGTTTATTCTTAAACAACATATTATTTACCTTTTCACCTAAAAACAGGCAGCTTGAAGCGCTATTTAGCACCTACAAGCTACCAAACAATCAAAACTAAAATGGTTGCTGTGGGCCTATTAGTTCAAGTTCAGAAACGTGAACTTGCTGAGCATCACCATTGTTAGCACTAATACTTAAGCGATATAAGCTAAAGGCAAAACCATTCCCTATTGTAAAGAGACGTCGTTGATTCAATTGTTCAAATTCCTCGTCTTTAAAGCTCGCTATTTCTAACCATGTTTTACCGCCATCATTTGAGCCTTGTAAGGTGAAGTTTTTCGGATCTTTGTTGTTACTATCACTGCCATTCGTGATTGCGATATTAGTGACAATCTGTGCTTGAGGTAATGCAACATCAAGCCATACAGGCATAGTTTCAGTGGCTGCCGTCCATACCGTCGCTTTATCATCATCCGTTGCATTACTTTCTACCACTCCCTCTTGCTCGCCAGTACCTGCAAGGACTGATGAGGCAGTTGCAGAATGATCAACTGAAGCAACCTGCGGACCTATTAGCTCGATCTCTGCTATTTGCATCAGCGTATCGTCGCCACGGTTTTTAGTTATATTGAAGCGATAAAAACTAAAACCTAAATCGTTAGTAAAAGTGAAAACACGTCGTTGAAAACGCTGCTCAAAGTTCTCACCTAACCAAGCACCAAGTGTGATCCAATTTTCACCATCATTTGACGCTGCTAAGTTAAAGTTTTGCGGATCGCGTGAGTCAGCATCGTTTGCACTTGTTAGTGCCAGCTTATTAACCGCTGTCGTAGTAGTGAACTGTACCATTGCCCAAGATGGATTTTCAGCGCTTGGCGCGCCAGTCCAATCATTATGGTCCAACCATTTGCTATCAACATCACCATCGAACGCTTTAACACCCGCCTCACCATCACCAATCTGATTACGAACAGTAATTATTGCATCGGCTGATAACGCATGATTTAAATCTGCCACTTTAGGTCCTACCAAGGCAATCTCAGCAATTTTTACCCCAGCGCCAGCGGCGGTTTTAGTTATGCTTAAACGATAGCTAGAAAATGCCAGTGTATTATTGGTCGCAAACGATAACCTTTCACCACGACGTTCAAATTTTTCATCTGAATAATCAGCTAAATGAACCCATGTTTGCCCATCATCATTACTTGCAGCAAGTGAAAATGTAGCGGGATCACCATCTGCGTTTTGAGCATCTGAGATCAGTACTAACTTATCAACGGCAGCGGCTTGTGCGAGCGTAGCTGTTATCGAAACGGGTACTTCAGTTGAAGGCACATCAGAGACCCAACTTGTGTCGTCATTATTATCAAATGCCAGTGCATAACTCTCACCTGCACTTGCAGATATTACAGCACTGCCAATTGGTTCTGCGTGATCAACACTTGCATTTATAGGCCCCACAAAAGCAATCTCTGATAACTGCATTAAACCATCATCACCTCTATTTTTAGTGATATTTAAACGATATGAGTAAAATTCTAAACCATTGTCAAAACGAAACTCACGTCGTTGGAAACGCTCATCAAAGTTCTCACCAATAAATTTAGCCAAGGTTAGCCAGTTTTCGCCATCGACAGAACCTTGAATATTAAAGTTTTGAGGATCTCGAGACTCAGCATCATTAGCACTCGTAATGAACACGCTATTAACAGCATGTTTTTCAGCGAAATCAACTTGGATCCAAGATGGGTCTTGCTCACTTGGCGCACCTGACCAATCATTATGATCAAGCCACTTGGTGTTCGTGTCACCATCAAATGTTTTACTTTCAGCTTCGTTGTCACTTATGCGATTACGAGCTGTGATCGTTGCTGTAGCAAGATTTTCAGCATTGGTAATTTCTTTAACAGGGCCACTAGATGCGGCACTTTCAAGAAAAGGGAGCGCAACATCAATGACATCCTCAGCTGATAGCGCTAATTTATCTAGGTAAGGAAAACCAGCAATGGTTTTCAACATTCGCTCACGCAATGGCTGTAAAGCGACTACATCCCCGTCATTGGCTAAGTTAATCGCGCTAATAAGTTCGTTAATAACACCCGCGACAGTTTCATCTTTACTAATACTTGCAAATACTGCGTTAGCTAAAGAAAGTTTAATAATATTAATGTCGGCCAATTGGTCAATACAATTACCTTCACTATCGCAATCTTGGCCTACTACAAAATTATCGTAGCTTTCGGCACTGATCAATTGGGTTTTAAATACATTGGCTTTACTGTCGATCCCCAGTGCTTTTAGTACTAAACGCGAGTTATCCGATAAAGCTAATTCATATAACTCACGCACAGCAACATTTAAACCATTGACAATACCTTGCTCAACTAAGTTAGTAGCGGTTGTAGTTAAAGCATTTACTTGAAAATTAGCGTCTGCTACGCCATCACTTGTGGATGCGAAAGGCACATCAACATATGTTAAAGTCGCTAACTGCAGGTCAGCAATCTCAGTGCCACTGATCTGTTCACCGATTAGGTGTTCAGCACAGCTGGGCGCATCACAGATCATCGTTGAGTTAGCATCCGTATTAACGGTCATCTTAAACATACCGTTAATACCAAAGCCTTGTTGACTTTCTATGCTCAGATTTACCATACCAGCAGCATCGGTTTGACTATTAGACGTCACCTTAATATCTGAGCCATTCATTTGCTTTACAGTGACCGTTGCAAAACCTAATGTCCCTTTCACTGCACTACCGGTAATATCAGCAGAGGTAATATCAATTTTTGCTGGGATATCAGTCGGATCCGGATCATCAGCACCACCACATCCTGATAGGCCGATCATTGCTACCAGCATAATGCTAGATATTTTACTAAGTTTGGGCTTATTCATGTTTATTCCTCTATACGATTTTGGTTATTTGTTCCGTCTCACCTTGCGCTATTAAAAGCGGTAAGTTGCACCTGCGTAAAAACGACGACCACTGTATGCATTTTGAATAAAGCGGTTTTTAGTATCGTCACCTAGATGCATGTAAGTATCTGATTGAGTGAGGTTAATAACGGAAGCAGATAACACGAGAGCATCAGTCAAGTTATAACTTGCATTGACGTCTACCTGATCATAGGCTTCATTGTAATAGTTCATTTCCCATGAGGCGTTGTAGCCTTGAACCGTTGGACCGCGCTTATTGTATGAGGCGCGAACACTGAATAAGTCATCTTCATAAAATACCGATAAATTCATTTGGTATTTAGAACTACCTATCAAAGGTGACTCTCCCACCTTTTCGCCATCAAGCTCTACATTGGCTTGATTAGTGTTATTGCGGGTATAATTAGCATAAAGACCAAAGCCATTATCAAAGAAGTGTTGGATAAAAAACTCAGCCCCTTCAGAAGAAGCATTCGTACCATTAGCTACAGTGCTAAAATCCCTAACTGCAAAATTGTCGCCACTGACATTTACTTGCTCATCACCTGCGTTAGGTAAATTAAATGAAATGTCCGGTGCACTGCGGGTAACATCAATTATTAAAGGCACAACAAAGTTATCAACATCTTTTTTAAATAACGCAATACCAAAGCCAGAGCCAGCTCCGTAGTAGTATTCTAAAGACATATCAAATTGGGTTGACTCAAATGGCGCTAGCTGGTTATTACCACCGGATCCTGTCCACCCTTCGCCATCAATAATTGCATCAAAATTGTCTGCCGATGAGCGATCCGTTGAGTATTCATTCGACGTGTACGTTAAAGTCTGAAACTGGCCTAAATCATCATAACCAGGACGAGCCATGGTTTGTGATGCCGCTCCACGTAGTACCCAGTTGTCATCGATATCCCAGACTATATTAAAGCTGGGCAGTACCTTTGTTTCTGTACTCTCTTTTTCAATAAAAACAAAGTCTTCTACACGTTGTTGGTCGATTGGTAATTCATTGCCATTGTCGTCCTTCCAATCTAATCGGTAGGTGATTTTATCTGATGATCCGGTGGTCGTTTTGGTGCGCACTACGCGTACACCCAAGTTACCCCGTACTTGTGAAAAACGATAATCAGCTTGCATATAAGCCGCTGTAATTTCTTCTTCAACACTATAAACATAGTTAGGTTCTATACGCGTATAATGAACAAAGTTTTCATTTAAATGATCTTGGTATTTATGCCAGTTTACAGCTGGGAATAAGTTCGTATTAATTACATCAGACAAGTTACCTAATGAATCTGAATAAATTAAATCTGCAATATCCGGTATGCCGCCATTTTTAGAATAATCATCATCTAAATCAATGGTGCCTTCAGCTTCACCTTTTGCTATATCAAAATCTGGGGAGAGATAAAAGCTGTTGCGAGTATCGCGATGAATTTTACCTTTGCGATATTTCGCACCAAAATGCAACGTTTCAATTACGCCATAATCCACAAAATAGTCAAAATCAATCTGTCCGTAATCTTCTTTTTGAGTACCGGTCACAAAACTAGAATCGGTGGCTGTTACATCGGGTTCGCCACCAATGCCTGCAGCCAAGTTACTGATCATACTTGGATCCATATAGGTGGTCATGCGCCCATCAGAAAAATCGTAACCATAGTAAAGCGAGGATTCATTTGCATAATAAGCGGCACGATACTTTTGTGAAGGGCCACCTTCAGCTTCGGTATGGCCCAGCACTAGCTTAACGTTGTAATTATCACCTTCGTATTTAGCATAAAAATCATATGTATCAGAGCTGGATTCTTCAATCGTATATTCACCATTAATACGTGGAATAGGAGAAACAGCCTGAGTGCCAGATGCACCAACAGAGTAGTCTATACCTGTAACAAACTGAGACTCTTCATCAACACGGACATCGGTCCAGAAATTATCGTTATTGTTCCATTCTGGGTATTCTAATTGATTTAAAATTGAGTCTTGGCCCAATTTAAAATTAAAATAATTAAAGCCAAGCTCTAAGTTACTAGTTGGTCGCCATTGAGTAGTAAACTGAATCCCAGTTCGATTTCGCTCTTCGTTTAAGACTTCCTGAACCATACTTTGTGCAGCATAACCTTGTGCCCCCCCCTCAACCATTTGATTATCTTTCATTTCAGAATAAAGATAATTTTTATTCATGATATTGATACGCGAGCTTTGTGAGCGATTAGTGCGGTCTTGTTTTGTATAACCCACTAAAACCCCAAAGTCTTCATCATCATTTTTCCATGAATAAATACCGCTAAATTGAGGTTCATACTTATCGGTAATATCAGAATTACTGGTTTCAAAATTAATGATCCCAGAGTTTTTATCCATATCTAGAGGCTTGCGGCTATACAACAAGACCGTACCGCCGATTCCGCCCTCATCAAGGCGAGCTTCTGAAGATTTATATACTTCAACGCGTTGGATCATAGTTGCAGGTAATAATGCGTATGAAAATGAACGCGATGGTTCCCCAGGTGACGATGCTATAAAGTTGCCATTTAATTGTGTGAAGGTTAAGTCCGATGATAAACCACGAATACTGACAGAAGCGCCCTCACCGCCATCCCGTTGTATAATGACCCCAGGCACACGTTGCAATGAGTCCGCCACATTCTTATCTGGGAACTTACCAATATCTTCTGCGGTAATGGCGTCAACGGTTGCATTAGACAACCGCTTAATCGCTAAGTTTTCAGCTGCCGAGGCGCGAATGCCTCTAACTTCAATTACTTCTAGGTCGTTTTCTGGTGCTTTTTGTTCTTCTTGTGCGTATACGCCATGACAGTTTGCCATCAACGCTAGCAGCAATGCAGATTTCTTAAACCGCCGTGCAAGATCCGCCGATTCACGACTGTTCTTATTATTGGTCATGTTTATCTCCAGTATTATTGTGTGTGGTTAGTTGTGTTAAAGCACTTTAAAACCCATGATAATCCCTGTGGGTAAACCTTAAGGCATTTCAGAACTGGGTTAATAGCTTGTTAAACTGCTTTTCAAGAATAGGGTTCTGTCGAAGAAAGTGATAATAGAAATTCGGTTGCCTCTAGGACAAAATCGGCGTTAAGGTTAAAAAAAGATCCAATCAGTGCTGAGCTAGTTTATAGTCATCAACTTAAATTAATGGCATATAAAAACACTTTTCATATTCATGAAAAGTAAAAAACAAAAATAAACAACTGATTTATAACTGAGTTTTATTTATTCTGATAGTATCAACTATTATTAAATATTTTATTGTTAACAACATCGCTGGTATTTTGGAACGAAACAATGCGTAAAAATTTAGAAGTCTGTTTAAACGCAGATGATCATATTCAGTTAGCTGATAATGTAAAAACCGCATTTACAGCTGGCGCCTCTAGAATTGAACTTTGCAGCACAATGCAACTTGAAGGTCTCACTCCTAGTGCAACAGCAATGACTATCGCAGCTCATGCAATGCCCTCAGAAGGCGAGTTGCTTATCATGATACGACCTGTTGCGAATCAATTTATTGTTGATGCAACAATACTGAAGCTAATGCTTACACAAATAGCACACGCGGCGCACGCAGGTGCTACCGGTGTTGTTTTTGGTGCGCTAAACGCCAATGACGTTGATATCGCAGCTACCACATCGCTTATTGCCTGCGCACATAAATATAATTTAGCAACGACATTTCATCGCGCTTTTGATTGTATAGCAGACAGCGAACAGGCAATTGGCCTATTAACTGAACTGGGCATTGATCGTATCCTCACAAATGGCACTAAATGGACTGATGATAAAGGCGTTATGCAAGGTCTTAATCATTTACAAACAATCATTAGCCACGCCAATGATCATATAGAAATTGTTATTGGTGGTGGCGTAACCACTGATAATGCAAGTACACTTTGGCAACTTGCCAACAATAATTTAGTGTCACTACATGCCTACTCCGGCGTACACAACAAGGATGGCTGGGTGGATCCGTTATTAATTAACGCAATTTTAAATCAACGAACTAACGAGCAGGCTAAAAATGACTAACCACTTTCAACCGCCGCTGTATTTAGGTATTGATGGCGGCGGTACAAAATGCCGAGTCAGGCTTGAAAACGCACAAGGCACCCTACTTGCAGAGGCAGTAAGCGGTGCAGCAAATATTGCAACCTCTGTTGAAGTGGCGCAGCAATCCATTATTGATGCAACAACACACGCATTACAACAGGCTGGTTTAGGGCTATCAACACTTGGGGCAATTTATGCCTATGCAGGACTCGCTGGCGCTGGCATTGCCGGTGCAAATAAAAAGATGGCACAGTGGCAGCATCCATTTGCACAATTTAACTTTTCAACTGACTTACACATAGCCTGCCAAGGTGCCCATGGTGATAACAGTGGTGCGATTATTATTTTAGGCACTGGCTTTTGTGCTGGAGCAATAAAAAACGGTAACGTTATTGAATTAGGAGGCCATGGATTATTATTAAGTGATGGCGCAAGCGGAGGCTGGATTGGTTTAACTTTATTTCGTTATGCATTAGAGGTTTTAGATGGCTTATCCCCCTCAAGCCCATTAATAAATACCTTATTGGCACAGCTTAATTGTGATACAAGTAACCAGCTGACAGAATTAGCACTCAATGCAAAACCCGCTTACTTTGCCGGTTTTGCGCCTTTAGTTTTCGCAATGCAAGATGATCCTTGGACCATTATTATTTTAGAGCAAGCAGCGCGCTATATTACCCGTTATATCGATCATTTAGTTAGCCACGGCTATCACAACATTACATTAATGGGAGGCACAGCCGAGAAAATTACTCCTTGGTTATCTACCAAAGCACAAGGTTATCTATGTGATGCGCATTACCTGCCCGAGCAAGGCGCTATTCAATTAGCCAAACGGCTGGCTTAGGGCTCAATTTGGTCGCGCATTTGCGAGGGGATCTCACCAAATAAGCGTCTGAATTGTTTACTAAAATAGCTAGGCTCAGAAAAACCGCATTGATAGGCTATTTGTGAAATAGGTAAACGAGTTTCAACAAGTAGCTTACGTGCGTTTTCTAAACGTATTTCATTAATAAATTGATTAGGTGTTTTTGCTAAATGTTTTTTAAAACGCCGCTCTAACGCACTTACCGATAAATGAGCAAGCTCGGCAAGTTCTTCAATACAGATATTACGATGATAGTGTTCACGTATATAATTTACTGGCCCTTCAATCGCTCTTACATGCGACAAAGCCTTTGATGTTTTTTGTAAATGTCGTGTAACGCCATAGGTGCCCAGTATTTGACCATCGTCAGCTAAAATTGCTTTTTTGGACGTTGAAAACCAGGCCAATTCACCATTTGAGGTTTGGTTTAGCTCCAAACGATCAGTAACAACATAGCCATTCATTACACGTTTATCGTCATTGACGTATTGAAATGCTAAGTGCTTGGATGAAAAATCAAAATCAGTTTTCAGTAAAATTTGCTCTAATGACTTATACCCTTGATGTTCAATAAAATGTTGATTTGCGTACAGAATTCGACTATCAGAATCCTTCACCCAGAACAAAATATCGGGTAATAAATCAAATGCCGCGATCAGTTGATTTACACCCGCTTTATTTATGATCCCTTGCACTTCCATAATAATATATTCTATAAATATGAATTTATAATAATACATAAAACGCCGATTTTATTGCATTGTCAACCGAATTTTTATTATCCCTTACGCTGTTCATTCTCTATTATCAATAACATGATATTAACTAAACTCAGTAGACGATTACTGACATGGAGCTTTTTTCATGAATAATGCCAAAATCCGCATGGGGATGGTCGGTGGTGCACAAGGTGCATTTATTGGTGCAATCCATCGCATTGCTGCACGCTTAGATGGCTTAATTGAGTTAGTCGCAGGCTCCTTTAGTTCAGATCCAACACGCAGCCAAGCTACTGCTGCAATGCTAGGAATAAATCCAACTCGTTGCTATGACAGCTACCAACAAATGTTTAGCGAAGAAGCTAAGTTACCTGCCGATCAACGAATTGATTTTGTGGCAATAGTGACGCCAAATCATTTGCATTTCCCAATTGCAAAGTGTGCGATTGAAGCAGGTTTTCACGTTTTATCAGATAAACCAGCCACCCTAAATTTAGAACAAGCGCTGTTATTAGAAAAAACTCTGCAAGCCAGTGATTGTTTATACGGATTAACTCATACCTACACTGGTTATCCGATGATCAAAGAAGCACGCCAACGTATTACTGATGGCGAGCTGGGCGCTATTCGTAAAATTATTGTTGAGTACACTCAAGGTTGGCTTGCCACCAGCGAAGATGAAAATGCCAAACAAGCCAAATGGCGTTTAGATGCTGATAAGGCCGGTATTAGTTGTTGTATAGCTGATATAGGGGTGCATGCTGCAAATCTAGCTGAATACGTGAGCGGCCTAGAAATCACCGCACTATGCGCTGACTTAAATCATGTTGTTGCAGGCAGAACACTCGATGACGATGGCACCGTTTTACTGCGCTTTAACAACAACTCTAAGGGAGTTCTTCTTGCCAGCCAAGTTGCATTAGGAGAAGAAAACAATCTTAATTTGCGTATTTATGGCGATCAAGCAAGTCTTGAGTGGTCACAAATGGAACCAAATAGTTTGTGGCTCAAAAGTCATAACGCGCCAACCACCCTATTACGTGCAGGTGTTGGTCTAAAAAGTACTGCGGCACAAAATTCACTGCGAACACCTGCAGGTCATCCAGAAGGATACCTTGAAGCATTTGCCAATATCTATGTCAATTTTGCAAAACAAATTCACGCAAAAAAAGCCGGATACTCAGCATCTAACCATGACTTTGACGTGCCTGGTATTAAAGAAGCAATTCGCGGAATGGCATTTATAGAAAATGCTGTAGCAGCGTCGGGCAAAGACACTAAGTGGCAACCATTTAAAATTGGATAAAAAATGAAACAAATTAAAGGTCCAGCGATCTTCTTAGCGCAATTCATCAGCGATGAAGCTCCTTTCAACAGCTTTGCCACTATTTGTCAGTGGGCAGCAAATTTAGGCTACAAAGCAATTCAGCTACCGACTGCAAATTCTCGTATTTTCGATTTAGAAAAAGCAGCCCAAAGCCAAGATTATTGCGATGAAGTGACTAGTATTGCTGCGCAGGCGGGGCTTACAATTTCAGAGTTATCAACTCATTTACAAGGGCAGCTCGTAGCCGTTCATCCGGCATATGATGACATGTTTGACAATTTTGCCCCTCAAGCACTACGCGGTGATCCTATAGCCAGAACTAAATGGGCCATCAATCAGTTAATGATGGCTGCTAAAGCCAGTAAAAATTTGGGCTTAAAAAGCCATGTGACTTTTTCAGGAGCGCTACTTTGGCATACTTTTTACCCTTGGCCGCAGCGTCCAAAAGGACTGGTAGAGCAAGGATTCCAAGAACTTGCGAAACGCTGGCTGCCAATCCTCGACTACTTTGATGAAATGGATGTGGATGTTTGCTATGAACTTCACCCAGGGGAAGATTTACATGATGGCGTAACGTTTGAGCGCTTTTTAGCTGCGACAAATAATCATCCACGGGTAAATATTCTTTATGATCCCAGCCATTTTATTTTACAACAACTTGATTACTTAGAATTTATTGATATTTATCACCATCGTATTAAAGCATTTCACGTCAAAGATGCAGAGTTTAATCCAAATGGTCGCAGCGGTATTTATGGTGGCTATCAAGATTGGCAAGACCGCCCTGGTCGGTTTCGCTCCTTAGGTGATGGCCAAATTGATTTCAAAAGTATCTTTAGCAAATTAACGCAATATGGTTTTGATGGCTGGGCAGTTCTGGAGTGGGAGTGTTGCATTAAACATCCTGAAGATGGGGCGAAAGAAGGCGCACAATTTATAAAAGAGCATTTGATCCGCCCTACGGCTAAAGCATTTGATGACTTTAGCGCAATGGACACAAATGATCAGCGAAATAAGCGGATATTAGGTATTTAATAAACAGGGTCACACACAATGAATAACAACAATAATGGTATTATTTTTCGGCTTTGCTGCATTGCATTAATTGTCACATCAATGACTTTCGCAATAAGGGCTGGCGTTTTAGGACAACTAGGCGAGCAGTTCGGCCTCACTGGTACACAACTAGGCTGGGTAAATGCCATGGCATTTTTAGGGTTTCCGGTTGCAACCATGCTCGGGGGCATCATTTATAACGCGATTGGTGCTAAAAAGTTGGTTGCATTAGCGTTTATTTGCCACCTATGCGGACTTATTTTAACTATCACTGCAGATGGTTTTTGGGGATTATTGATCTCGACCTTTTTAATTGGCTTTGCCAATGGATCGGTTGAAGCCGGTTGTAATCCACTGATCGCCCAAATGTATCCTAAAAACACCACCACTATGTTAAACCGCTTTCATGTTTGGTTTCCTGGCGGGATCGTAATTGGTGCATTAGCTTCAAATGCAATGACATCCGCTAGCTTCAGCTGGCAATGGCAAGTTTCGCTGATCCTTGTGCCCACCATTATTTATGGTGCGATGATGCTTAAAGCGAAATTTCCACAGTTTGATACACAGCAAAATTCAACCACCAGCAACTTAAAACACTTACTCTCGCCGCTGTATTTGTTTCTCATTATTTGCATGACACTGACAGCAGTCACCGAATTTGGCACACAGCAATGGATTGAGCAAATCCTTGGCTCGTCAGGCGCTTCGCCTATGGTTATTTTAGCTTTGATCACCGGATTGATGGCATTAGGTCGGTTTTTTGCGGGCCCGATTGTGCACCGCTTTAGTCCATCGGGTGTCCTACTGGGCTCAGCCATTTTTTCAACACTAGGGATATTTTTAATGAGCCAAGCGCAAGGTAATACCATCTACCTTGCCGCAGCACTATTTGCCGTTGGCGTTACTTATTTTTGGCCAACCATGATCGGTTGTGTCGCTGAGTATGCCCCAAAAACAGGTGCACTTGGCATGTCGTTAATTGGTGGAGCTGGCATGTTTGCAATGAGCATCTGGAACCCCGTCATAGGCCATTGGATTGATAATGCGCGAACACAAGCACAAACAACTAGTGTCAGTGTAGAACAAGTTGAAGTGCTCGCAGGACAAGCTGTATTACAAAATCTACTGGTTTTTCCGATTGTCCTGATCATTGTATTTATTGGTCTTCATCTGTTTATAACAAAAAATAAAAACGTTGAAAAATACGTTTAATAGCAACAAGTAACACACAAAAATAAGGGGTATTATATGCTTAAATCAATCTCTGTGTTGTCAATTGCACTGGCTTTTAGTAGCAGTGCTTTTGCTAAGACACCCGATAACCAACTTTCTAAAGAAGAACAAACAGCTGGCTGGCAATTACTGTTCGATGGCAAAGATATGTCGCACTGGCGCAATTTCAAAAGTGAGACACTCAGCCCAAAATGGACCATAGACAATGGCGCAATGTTACTCACTAAAGGCGGCGGCGACATACTCACTAAAAAAGTCTATCGCAATTTTGACTTGAAACTAGATTGGAAAATTAGTGAAGTTGGCAATAGTGGCATTTTTGTTCTAGCCGATGAGTTGGGTAAATATATTTACTCGCACGCCCCTGAAATCCAAATTATAGATAACGAACGTCATTCAGATACGAAAATAGATTCTCATTTATCTGGCTCTATTTATGATTTATTTACGCCACCTACTTCAGCTCACAAACCTGCAACTGAGTGGAACACGGTGCGTATTAGAATGCTTAATGACCATTTACAAGTTTGGCAAAATGATGTCAACACTGCCAGTATTGTTGTGGGCAGTAGTACTTGGAATACCTTGGTTAAAAACAGTAAATTTGCAACTTGGTCTAACTTCGCAACAGCAAAGGAAGGTCGCATAGGTTTACAGGATCATGGTGACAAAGTGTGGTTTAAAAATATAAAAATTAAGGAACTATAAGCATGTCTACATTTGATCATAAAGTACTGGTTGTTGGCTCCGGCGCAGGTGGCGCAATGGCCGCTTATACCTTAACTAAACTAGGCCATAAAGTATTATTACTTGAAGCGGGGCGTGATTACGATCCAAAAAAAGAAAGCCCAATGTTTCGCCGTAACAGTGAAGCTCCTTTAATGGGCGCAGGAAATAAAGACAAAAACTTTGGCTTTTACGATGCAACCGTCGATGGTGGCTGGCAAGTTCCTGATGAGCCTTACACTAACGCCAAAGGCACTGATTTTTACTGGTGGCGTGCACGCATGTTAGGTGGAAGAACTAATCACTGGGGACGTTACTCATTACGCTTTAGTGAACATGATTTTAAAGGTAAAAGCCAAGATGGCAACGGCGCAGATTGGCCTTTCACTTATGATGATATCGCACCATGGTACGACATCACGGAAGAACTAGTGGGTATTTGCGGCACCAATACCGGCCTTGATGATATGCCACCATCTGCACCTGGGGTATTACAGCCACCACCAACGCCGCGAATTCCTGAGTTACTGATTGCTGCCAGTGCGAAAAAACTGGGTATCGCTGCCGTGCCTATGCACAGAGCAGTATTAACTCGGCCAAAAGATGATCGTATGGCATGCTTTTATGCAACACCTTGTGGCCATGGTTGCTCAATCGGTGCGGCGTTTCAAACTACAACCTCATTATTACCTATGGCAAAAGCAACTGGGAATTTAGAAATAATTACTGATGCAATGGTTAAATCAGTCGCTGTTAATGATGACGGTAAAGTAACGGGTGTAACTTATATAGATAAGCAAACCGTAGCTGAAAAAACACTGACAGCAGATATCGTGATCCTTGCTGCTAGTGCCTGCGAATCCGCACGAATTTTGCTAAATTCAAAACACGCCAAGCATCCCAAAGGTTTAGCTAACTCAAGTGGCCAAGTAGGTCGTAACTTAATGGATTCAACCGGTGCTTGGCTTGGTGCGCAAGTTCCAGCATTAAAAGGTCGCCCACGTTATAACGAAGATGGCCACACTGGGAACCATTTATTTATTCCTTGGTGGGGACACAAAGCACATGCCAAAGGTGAGCTTGATTTTCCTCGTGGTTATCACTTTGAGATCAGTAGCGGTTTTAATCAACCTGGCTCTGGAGTCTCTGGCGATAAACGTGGTTATGGTATTGAGCTAAAACAACAAGTTCGTGATGCCTATGGATCTTATGTTGGCTTTGCGCTGCGCGGAGAAATGCTCCCCAACGATGATACCTACATGGAAATTGATGAAAATGTTAAAGATAAATGGGGCATTCCGGTTTCGAAATTTCATTTCAAATGGTCAGATCGTGAGCTAAAACAAATTGAGCACGGCTTAAAAACAGCGAAACAGATCCTTGAAAATCTAGGGGCTACTGTGGGCAAATTACCTGCTGCTGAAAAAGCAATTTCAAAAGGTGGCGAGATCATTCATGAAGTAGGCACCACTCGCATGGGCAGCTCAGCAAAGGATTCAGTGACCAATCAATGGGGCCAAACATGGGATTGCGACAACTTATTTGTGATGGATGCAGGGGTATTTGCCTCTAATCCACATAAAAATTGCACATTAACCATCATGACATTGGCAATGCGTAATTCAACCTGGATAGCCAAACAAATAGAACAAGGAGCGCTGTAACATGCATAATGAAGATCGTGTTGACTCATACAAATATATTTCCGGCATGACACGTCGTGAATCGTTAAAGTGGCTTGGTTTATTAGCCGCAGGTTCCGCCGTATCACTTTCAGCAGGATGTAGTAAAGCGTTAGAAGAGAAAATTAGTGATAAAGGACATTGGCCTGACTTAGATTTACAACCTATAACAGCTAAAGGTTATGGCACTGATCCAAATATGGTTATGCCACCACAATCACCTTGGCCATTGACATTAACTCAAGCACAATTAAATTTAGTTGCGGTGTTAGCCGATTATATCGTGCCTAGCGAAGGTAACAACCCAAGTGCAACTGAGGTAAATGTACCGAGTGTGATTGATGAGTGGGTAAGCTCACCTTATAACGGTCAACAAAAAGACCGCGTTACTATTTTACACGGCTTAGCATGGATCGATGATGAGGCTGTGCTGCGTTATAAAGCACCATTTGTCGCATTGAAAAAAGAGCAACAAACAGCCATCTTAAATGATATTGCTTATTTTGATGATGAAACCCCTGCGCAGTTTCAACGCATTGGTAATGCTTTTTTACGCTTTAAAAACCTTGTACTTGGTGCCTACTTTTGTACACCGCAAGGTTGTAAAGATATTGGCTATTTAGGCAATGTGCCTATTGCAGGCGATTACCCAGGACCTACTGACGAAGCAAAAGCCCATTTAGATAGCGTTTTAGCTGAACTGGGTTTGACCGAGTATGCTTATCAAGATTCAGTTGCCAGTTAACGCTAAGTTATTTTTTAGCTAGCCCAGCCCTAAGCAGGGAGCAATTCCCTGCTTTTCCTCCTAGGTGTTTTTTATGTTCAAAATCAAATCATTATTTAATTATGTTATTTCAATTCTGTTTATTTTTTGTGTTTTAAACTCGCTGTCTATCTATGCAAAAACAAGCAAACAACTACTCCCCGTTAGTGTTCAGCTTTGGTCTGTTAAAGATGCCTTAAAAGCGGATTTTGATGGCACCCTTTCATCTATTGCTGATATGGGCTTTCAAGGTGTGGAATTTGCAGGTGACTTTGGGCCTTATAAGAACAATCCAAGTGCACTGAAGGACAAACTCGCGAAGCTAAATTTAGTCGCTAGTAGCGCACATATCGGCTTTGACTCCTTAACGGATGACACCTTAACAGACACATTATTGTTTTATAAAACCCTTGGTGTCTCGATTTTATTTGTACCTTGGGATGAAAGAGCTTGGCACCCACAAGGAATTACCTCTCTGACCGAACAACTCGTTCAGGTTAATGAAATCGCTCAGCGCTATGCTATGCACATCGGTTTTCACAACCATAATAAGGAGTTTAGTCAATTCCAAAACGCGACATACTGGGACGCTATTGCCAGTAATACGCCAAATACCCTGCCACTGCAGCTTGATATAGGTTGGGTACATTATGCAGGAAAAGATCCTGAATATTTCATTAAAAAATACCCAGGACGAACCCTGGCAACCCACTTAAAAGTTCGCACCCATCCTAACGATGGCTTAAGTCCTATATTAGGTGAAAATGATTATCCATGGCAAAAAATAATAGAAACATTGATTGTTGATGGCGCCACTCAGTGGCTAGTCGTAGAGCAGGAAGAATACCCGAATGGGTTAACACCAATGCAAAGCGTGGCTAAATCTAAAGTTAATTTAGATAAGATCCTCGCTAAAATGGGCGAATAAAGTAACTTTCTCCCTCCTCTGACACAAACAGTAGGGACTAACAATAGTACATTAACTATCTTAGTCCCTATGAACTCTTAATAATTATACATCCCACTCTTTCAGTGTGTCTTTTAAGTATTCATAACGCCATGAGTTAAGTAAATCGGGCTTTGGAGTCTGTTCACGCTCAGCGCTGGTTAACTTCCAATTCCAACTGATCAACTGGTTGATTTGCTTTTTAGATGCAAATACATCTTCTGGAATGCCCTGTTTTTTAGCAACTGCAGTGATTTTTTGTTTAATTTCTTTGGCTACTTTTTTATAACTTGGAAAGTCAATAAGTCGTCTTAGTGGCTCAGGAAAATCTGCAACAGGGATCACTTTAGCTTTTTCAATACACTTTAAGATTTCAACGCCCGAGCGGTTAACTTCGATGCTATCGACTTCTGGGACATTACGCATTGCAGTTAAACTCGTTGGTTTGCGTTTTGCCAATTCAACCAAGCAATGCTCTTTTAATACAAAGTTAAGCGCTAAATTTTTGCGTATCGCTTTGTTACGACGCCAAGCCGCAAGCTCTCTTAATACAGCAAGATCCGCAGGTTTTAATTGCCAAGCATTTTTAATGTCTCGATACAGATGTTCATCCGGTGTTTGATAAGCCCGTTTTTGTGCAATCAACTCACTTTCATTGATCACAATATCAAAGAAACCAGCGTCGTTGATTTGTTCAATAATAATTTTAAAGCACGGTAATAAATGAAATACATCAGCTGCAGCGTAATCGAGTTGTTTAATTGTTAGCGGACGCTGTAACCAATTGGTCCGTGATTCGCTTTTGTCGATTTCAATATCGAGTAAATTTTTTACCATATGAGCAAAGCCCATGCAGTTGCCATTGCCTAATAATTGCAAGGCAAATTGGCTATCAAATAAGGGAGCTGGTACGAAGCCGGCGTATTTTTGAAATACTTCAATATCTTCCGACGGTGAATGCAAGACTTTTAACACCGCAGGATCACGTAGAATCTGCCAAAAATCAAACAATGATAGCTCGGCTAGCGGATCGATTAATGCTAAATGTTCGCCGTCATAAACTTGAATAAGGGCAACTTCAGGATACAAAGTACGACGACGCATAAATTCTGTATCAATTGCTAAGATGGGTTTGTTACGGATCTGCTCTACAAACTCATTTAATTGATTTTGGGTTTGGATCAATTGATATTGCACTTAATCTCCTACAATAAAAAAGCCGACATATGTCGGCTTTTTTAGCTTGCTAATCTTTCAAGGCTCGTCTGAGTATTTTGCCAACGTTTGTTTTTGGCAATTCATCCCTAAACTCAACCAGTTTAGGGACCTTGTAATTAGTTAAATTATCACGACAGTGTTTTATTATATCTTTTTCAGTCAAAGATGGGTCTTTTTTAACAATAAAAACTTTAACTTGTTCGCCGCTAACATCATGAGGGATACCAATTGCTGCTGCTTCTAAAACACCTTCATGCATTGCAATCACTTCTTCGATCTCATTTGGGAACACATTAAAGCCAGATACGATGATCATATCTTTTTTACGGTCAACAATATAAAAGAATCCTTCATCGTCATAAGTGGCTATATCCCCTGTGGCAAACCAACCATCTTGCAAACACTCAGCCGTTGCATCAGGACGATTATAATAACCAACCATCACTTGTGGGCCTTTAACCCATAATTCGCCCGGCTCACCTTTGGCTGCTTCTTCACCATTATCTAACATCAACTTGATCTCAGTATTAGGTGCAGGTAAACCAATCGAACCATTGTATGAATCTAGATCATAAGGACTGACAGTAACTAATGGCGAACACTCAGTTAAACCATACCCTTCCATTAATTTGCTACTGGTGATCTTTTGCCATTTTTCAGCAACAGGTCGCTGTACAGCCATACCACCACCAAGGGACATTTTCAAACTTGAAAAATCAAGCTCGGCAAAACTCGGTGTGTTCAACAAACCATTAAATAATGTATTTACACCCGTGATCGCGGTGAATTTATGTTGGCCTAATTCTTTCACAAAGCCTTTCATATCACGCGGATTAGTGATCAATAAATTTAATCCGCCATACTTCATAAACGTTAAGCAGTTCGCTGTTAGTGCAAAGATATGATAAAGCGGTAAAGCAGTGACAACAACTTCTTTGCCACGTTCTAACACTTGATCTAAGCAACCAGAAACCTGCTCTAAGTTACCTACCATATTGCCATGGGTCAGCATCGCACCTTTAGAGACACCCGTTGTGCCACCGGTATATTGTAAAAAAGCAATATCAGATAAACACACTTCAGGTTTAATGTAATCTTTTTCGTTCGCTGCAAGTAAGGCTTCAAACTTAATGGGGTTAGGCAATGAATAGCTTGGCACCATTTTTTTAATATGCTTAACAACAAAGTTAACCAAGTGCTTTTTAAAGCCACCCACCATATCACCCACTTGGGTAACTACGATGTGTTTTACTTTAGTGTGCGGCAATGCTTTTTCAAGCGTGTCTGCAAAGTTAGCCAGTATAAAAATCGCTGATGTTTCTGAATCATTTAATTGATGTTCAAGCTCACGTACAGTGTAAAGCGGATTAACGTTAACTACGACACAACCGGCACGTAAAATACCGAGTATTGAAACAGGTGTTTGTAATAAATTTGGCATCATTACAGCCACTTTATCGCCTTTTTTCAATCCCAGCTCTTTTTGAATATACACGGCAACACGTTTTGTTGCTTGGTCTATTTCATCATAGCTCAATGTTTTACCCATATTGGTAAAAGCAGGCAAGTCTTTGTAGTCAGTGAAGCTTTTTTCAAACACTTCTAACAACGAGTTGTAGTGCTCAGGATCGATTGTTTCAGGCATACCCTCTGGGTAGCGCTTCAGCCAAATTTTTTCCACTCTTAGCTCCTGTTCTATTTATAATTTATTTTTATTAAACCTTAAACTAAGTAAGGCAATTTCACAATTGAGCAATCACTCTAATTCGCAAATATTCCCACATTTTGTGCAAATATACAATTAACATGCACCAGTTTGCAGCATAAATGCATGAACCTGCTGTAAACATTGCTCAGGGCTTTGCATATGGCAGTGGTGGCCACCTTCAACTTCATTTACTGTTAAGCTTTTGTAATAATTAGCATATTTATTTAAATTATCACTAATAAATTGATATCCTTTACTGCCTAGAATTAATTGGCACGGCACATTTATTTCGCTTATTACCGCTATGCATTGTTGCTCATCAAATCTAAAACCTGAATGATTTTTAAGCTTTGGATCAGTTCTTAGCAGCCATCCATGTTCAGTTTCTCGTATATTTCTGTCCATCAAAAGTGCTATTAAATCCAAAGGTAAGTCACTTTGTGTCGCCCGTGCTTGGTGTATTATTTGTTTTGACTCGTACTGTCGGGGTGCTTTTTTATTTACACGACGTCGATTCAAAATTGCATTTCTAAGCTGCTCAACCACTTTTTCACTGGGTGTTGTGACAACTCCCAGTCCTTCAATCATAGTAACTGTATTTACTTTATCAGGAAAGCAGCTAGCAAAAAGCCCTGCGGCCATTGCGCCCATAGAATGACCAACTAAATGTACTTTATTAACTCCCAGTTTTTCGATCAAATTATAAATATCATCAATGTAATCAGTGAAATAATAGTGTGCATCGCTTCCACGCCAATCTGATAAACCATGTCCTGGAAAGTCCACACAATACCAAGTTGAAGTTAAGGTGTTATGTTCTAACATGGGTAAAAAACTATGACAATTATCAAGCCAACCATGTAATGCAATGACAACCTCTTTTCCTTGCCCAAATGTTAGGCCATGAAGTGTTAATGCGCCACTTTGAACTGAAAATGGATGCACTGCGTAATTCCCCTTTGTTTTTAGTTTGTTTAACGTAAAAGACATTTATTTATACTACATTGCGTATACAATGGCACTACATAATAAACAGGGTACAAAGATGAAGAAACAAATAAGCCTCTTGGCATTATTATGCTCAGCAAGTGCATACGCAGAGCAAGCACCAAAAAACATAATTTATATGATTGGTGATGGCATGGGCCCCGCTTATACTACAGCATATCGCTACTTTAAAGATGATCCGTCGACCAAAGAAATTGAAGGTACGGTGTTTGATACAATTCTTAAAGGTATGGCACATACTTACCCTGACGACCATACCTATGTAACTGACAGTGCTGCTGGCGCAACAGCTTTGAGCTCCGGCCATAAAAGCTATAATGGTGCAATTGCAGTTGATACCGATAAAAAACCGGTAAAAACAATGCTCGAAATTGCCAAACAAAAAGGCATGATCACCGCATTAGTTGCAACATCACAAATCAATCATGCCACGCCTGCAAGCTTCGCTGCACATAATGAATCTCGTCGTAACTACGATGAAATTGCCAATGATTACATTGATAATAAAATTGCCGGAAAACTTCCCGTTGATTTAATGCTCGGTGGCGGTACTAAATATTACATCCGCGAAGACCGTAATTTAGTTGCAGAATTTAAGCAAGCGGGCTATCAATACAGTGATGACTTTAGTGCGTTAAAAGATATTAAGCAAATTCCTGCGCTGGGATTATTTGCTCCAGTTGGGCTTGACTTTGCGTTAGATAATAACCCTACACGCTTAGCACAAATGACCAATAAAGCGCTTGAGTTACTTGATGAAAATAAGAAAAATGGCTTTTTCGTGATGATCGAAGGCAGCCAAATTGATTGGTGTGGCCATGCCAATGATATTGCCTGTGCAATGGCGGAAATGGATGATTTTGCTAAATCAATCGAGCAAGCAAAAGCATACGTTGATAAAAACCCGGATACCTTATTGGTGATCACCGCAGATCACTCAACAGGTGGTTTAACATTAGGTGCGCATGGTCAATATAAATGGGAAACCGAGGTAGTAAAAGGCGTGAAAGCCACAGCCGTTAAATTAACTAAATTAATGTCAGAGTCTGATGATTTAAAAGCCATTTGGACTGCTAACACGAATATAGAATACACTCCCGAAAACCAGATCAAGCTTGAACAAGCAAAAAAATTAGGTGATAAACCACTTAATCTTGCCATTAAAGATATTATCAGTAGAGCCAGTTTCACCGGTTGGACTACCGGCGGTCACACTGCTATTGATGTACAAGTATTTGCCTATGGTAAAGGTGCTGATAAATTTATCGGCTCACAAAACAATACTGATATTGCCGATAAACTGATCGGCTTTATTGAACAGCAGTAACGTTTAATTGGCATGTTGCTTTTCCTGAGGGTAGAGGCTAACTGCAACATTAAAGGTTAATTATAAAAAGCCCAGTCATAATGTATCTGGGCTTTTTTAATCACAGCTGGAGGTAAACTTTTGCCAAATACAGGCACATCAACACAGAGTTAAATTACTGTCTAATTGTTAAGCGTAGATGTCCACACCAATTAAGTTTTGTACTTCAGCTCGGCGTTCTAAATTAGCAAACTCGGTGTAGGTTGAAATAGCACGACTTACTTTGGCTGTCGGTTGGTCATAAATCGTTTGTCGGTAACTAGGTTGGGCAGTATCACTTTGTAACTTATCAGCCAGCGCAATACCTGCTTGGCTTGATTTAACAAACTCCGCAGACTGTTTATTATCAGCAGCAGATTGCTCCAATAAACCCTGAGGTTTATTAGTGTTGATCTGTCTTGAGGTAATTTTACCGGGTATGTCTCCCGAGTAAAACCCTGAGCCAATAGGTAGATTCAAAGTTGCGTCTCGTTACTTAGGTTATTAAATTATGTGCCAAATTTAATAACCTTGCAAGTTGCTTTATTAATCAGTTTATTCGCGTCCAGGTAATTTTTTCCAGGTTACTGTATCACGTACATATTTAGGTTGAGCTTGCGCAGCACTGACCGTACGTTGCGCACTGAAATCATCGCTAATTGTAGCCAACATAAAACCGGCATCAGGTAATATGATGTCGTTATTGATAGCTATTTGTGGGTTATCTGCCAGTGCCTCAGGGTATGTTTGCCAGCCAGTGCCCACTGCAATCCCTGGTTCGTCTGCAAGAGATAATAATGCGGGTTTTAATACTTGTTCGTCACCTTGTAAGGTCATCACACCATTATCACTGAGTCTATAATGGGCAAAATATATTTCTCCCATACGCGCATCAATAGCACTAAATACACTTTTTTCACCGGTTTGTTGATAAGCTTGCTGCGCCATCATTTGCAGCGTTGACACGCCAACTAGTGGCAGTTTACATGCATAAGCTAAGCCTTGCGCAATGGCGACACTTATACGCACGCCAGTGAAACTACCTGGGCCTTGGCCAAAACCAATAACATCTAAATCAGTTAAACGGCAATTTGCCTTAGCTAACAACTGATCAACCAACGGTAAGATTTTTTGACTATGCTGTTGCGGGCATACTTCAAAATGGTGAAATAACTGACCATTATAATTGAGCACTAAAGACAATGCTTCGGTAGAAGCGTCAAATGCTAATAGATTAATATCACTAGTACTGATTGCGTTATTCATGGTAATTATTTCTCTAGTTAATGTGTTCTAAAAATTCACTGGCCACTTGAAGGCTACGTGTGCGGCGCATCGGCGGCAAGCTTTTTAAAAAGACTTGGCCGTATTGGCGTGTCACTAAACGGTTATCGCAAATCACCAACACCCCTTTATCCTTACTATCGCGGATCAGTCGTCCAACGCCTTGTTTTAGTGCAATCACCGCTTGTGGCAATTGAATATAAGCAAAAGGATCATGTCCTTGTAATTGCGCATCTTGCATTTTAGCTTGGAGCAGTGGATCATCGGGTGCTGCAAAGGGTAACTTATCAATAATAACACAACTGAGTGTGCTACCTCTGACATCAACTCCTTCCCAAAACGACGCAGTACCTAATAATACGGCATTACCATGGCGGGTAAATTTTTCTAAAATAATACGTTTAGACATTTGCCCTTGCATATAAATAGGATAATCAATCTGCGTACTTAGCCCTTCGGCGACTAAATGCATCATCCGATAGCTGGTAAACAATACAAAGCAGCGCCCTTTTGCTGCTTTAATTAAATCGAGGGTAAGCTTAACAATCGCATGAGGCATATTCGCTGCATGTGTTTCAGGCAAATAACGCGGTAAACATAATAAGGCTTGCTGATAATAATCAAACGGACTATCAACCATCATACTTTTGGCAGGCTTAAGGCCTAGGCTTGCGTTAAAATGATCAAGTGCATTATCGACAGATAGAGTCGCTGAGGTGAATACAAAGCCAGCCCCCGTGTCTGCCATCATTTGCGCAAATTTAACTGATACGTTAAGCGGAGTTATATGTACGGTTAAATAGCGGCGTGTTGTTTCATACCAATAACTGTTACCTGTTTGGCTTATATCAAACACCCGTTCTAATTGCCCTTTAAAAGCTAAGGTACGCTCAAATGGGTGTTCTATTTTATCGCTACGGTCTAAACAATGTTTGAGTACTTGATACAAAAAGTCTAAATCGCTGATCACCCTATGTAACGCGGCGCAAATTTCTTTACTTGCCAGCATTTGTCGCCAATCACCTCGGCTACCATCTAAGCCAAATTGTAAGCGCAAGTCTGCAACACTGGTTTCAAGCTTATTTAAGGTTTTACCAAGTTGCAGCATATCCGGAATGTCAGAGCGATAAATTGCTCGTAAATCATTAATTAAGTCCACCAGCTTTTTAGTGCTGATACTCTCACCAAAGTAATCACTGGCAATTTCACTTAATTGGTGTGCTTCATCAAATATATAGGCATCAGCTGTGGGAATGAGTTCAGCAAAGCCGGTATCTTTTACCGCCATGTCTGCAAAAAACAAATGATGGTTAACCACTACTATATCGGCATCCATCGCTTTTAAGCGGGCTTTGCGAATATAGCAATCTTGAAAATCAGGACACTCTTTACCTAAGCAGTTATCCGCAGTGGAGCTTACATAAGGTAATACTTTGGCATCTTCTTCGATACCAATACAATCAGCCAGATCACCGGTGTGCGTTTCACTGGCAAATTTAGCCACCATGGCCAATTGATGCATCACATCAGAATCATCGGTCGGTACATGGGCAACATGCTGATTAAGCCGATAAGTACATAGATAGTTACTGCGCCCTTTTAGCAGCGCGGTTTTTTTACTCGCACTAAGCGCTTTGACTAATTGTGGTAAATCACGGTGATATAATTGTTCTTGCAGCGCTTTCGTGCCGGTTGAAATTATTGTTTTACCTTTAGACTTTAGCGCAGGGGCTAAATAAGCGTAGGTTTTACCTGTACCAGTGCCCGCTTCAACCACTAATTGCGAGCGGTTTTTTAATGCATCACTCACCGCAACCGCCATATCGATCTGCGGTTGGCGAGGCGTATAACCATCTAGAGATTGCGCTAACGGGCCTGCTGCACTAAAAAGCTGTTTGATAATAACGATCGCTTTGCTAAAAATAATAGCGGGATTTTACGTAAGCATAGCCCCAAGGGCAAGTGAATACGCAAAGCAAATAGCAAAGGAGCAATGCCCCTTTGCTATTGTTCTTATTGTGCGTTGATCGTTAAAGTAATACCACTTGCCGCAGTGTAACCTTGTAAATCAATATACCAAGCACCAGCTTGGGGATTGCTAATAGTACAGCTTTCATTATTACCATTTTTATAAGGTCGACATTGATATGTTGACGTTGATGACGGCGAACCAAAATTCACATACAGATCAGCATCCCCGCTACCACCTAAAATAGAAATATTTAACGACGCGTAACCCGCACTGATATTTTGACTAAAGCGAGTCCAACCTCCTGTTGCCACACTGACATTCGTCTCGGTACGATTAATCGGTGTCGGTACATTATTGTCACCATCATAACTACCCGTTAAGGAAACACCGGTAATAGCGCTCCATGCTTCAACCATGACATGATATGTACCTGATTGTATATTACTAATAGCGCATGCTTCATTACTGTTTGAATTAGTGCTGTTACAGTCAAAGTCTTGTAAAGTAGGCGGTGCGCCAAACTTAACGTATAGATCAGCATCGCCACTGCCACCTGCTGTAGTAAAGTTTAAATTACTACTTCCTGCAGGGACTGCTAAGGTATAAAAAACTTGCTCTTTAGCAAGCGCATTAATTCCAGACACTGTGACACCATTTTCCAGTTCATTGTCAGTGGGTGGTACTTCATAGCCGGCATTTTTAGCCATTTCAGCTAAGTAGCTCACCGCAAGCTTGGCAAATTTACTCGCATGATCAGCATCAAAATTACTGTCGTTTGCTGTATGGATTAGCGGGTTAATATCAGCCATGCGCGACTCAAATGGCATTGAGGCGGCAAAGCCCTGCTGATACCACGAAGCATGATCTGAACAGCCATAACCACACTGATCAAAACCATAACTTAGGGTGGGTAAATAAGTATCGATCAATTGTCCCAAAAACTGATTTTGGCCGCTGTTAGTATAATCTGTCATCATCACAATATCATCGCTACTGCCATGATTACCGGTCATATCAAATTGCACCATACCTACCACATTTTTGCCCTGTGATTTATACGCCGTTGCAATCGCTTTTGAACCTCGCAGCCCTACTTCTTCAGCTGCAAAACCCATAATTTGGATTGTTCTTTGTGGTTGATAGTTATTATCTACGATTGCCCGAAGCACTTCCGACAAGACCGCAATACCGGAGGCATTATCATCCGCCCCGGGCGCTCTGCCATTACTAGGATTTGATTGATTAATTGAATCTAAATGACCGCCAACAATTACTATTTCATCCGCTTTTTCGCTGCCTTGAATAGTCACAATTACAGATGATTGCGACCAACTATGGCTAAAGTAATCAACACTAATATCAGCGCGGTTGCTCGCTAACTGTTGCCAATAATCTTTTAACCATTGAGATGCATCAACTCCACTTTGTACTGAGTAATAGCGATTATTAAAAGCACTCAACGAATTAACGGTATTGGTTAGATCATTAGGACTAATGTTATTGATCAGTGTCTGTACCGTTTGCGCATTATCTATTGTGTAGTTAATAGCCAAGCTGTTGATTGACTGATTCTGTACTTTAGCTAATTGCTCAGTATAAAGCTGCGCCTCAAGCAATGATTCATGTGCTACAAAGCCACCGCAGCGATGGTAATTGTCGTGCATAAATTCACTTAAATTAGCCACTTCAGTCTGTTTAATACGCATAAAATTAATAGAAGATAAGCTGGATGCTTGTGGAGCGAGGAGCTCGGTACTGTGTTTATGAGCTGTTTGGTTTAATTTGTAATGTTTAGCTGCTACAGGGTCAATACTTACCCAAATACTGTCAGGCTCTTGTGCTATTACCAGCTGACTTACCAATAATGACACAGTGCCAAGCAGGACGCTTGGTGCAAAGATATTCATAACAGTTTCCTTTTTTTCTGTGTTTACCCAAATTCAGACTCTGAAAATATAAGGGTAAAAAAGGGAGCGAATGCTCCCTTAGGTGAGGGATTAGTTAGCCGTTATTGTTAACGTTACGCCACTTGCCGCACTGTAGCCTTGTAAATCAATATACCAAGTGCCCGCTTGTGGAGCAGTAATTTCGCAACTTTCGTTGTTACCATTTTTATATGGTCGACATTGATAAGACGATGTTGATGATGGCGAGCCAAAATTAACATACAAGTCTGCATCACCAGAACCACCCGCTATAGCAACATTCAATGTTGAATAACCTGCGCTTAGTTCTTGACTAAAACGAGTCCAACCACCTGAGCTAACACTTACATTAGTTTCAGTACGGTTTATTGGTGTAGTACCCGTATCACCGCCATCAAAACTCCCCGTGAGTGAAACGCCCGATATTTGGTTCCAGGCTTCAACCATTACATAGTAAGTACCTGCTTGAACATTGCTGATAGCACAGCGTTCAGTGCTGGTTGAAGTCGTGCTGTTACAGTCAAAACTATTTAGTGTTGGTCTTTGCGCAAATTTTACATACAAGTCCGCATCACCACTGCCACCTACCGTATTAAACTGCAAATTAGTGGCATTAGCTGGTACTTCTAAGGTAAAGAACAGTTGCTGTTTTTCTGTACCACTGATCCCAGTGCGTGGCACGCCATTGCTAAGTGGCTCGTCAATTGGTGGCTCTACTCCTCCACAACTACTACCAGGGCTTAAATTTGACGTTACACCCACTGCCGCAAGTGCGCTTTGTACATCATCTGGGCTGTAATCTAAATCACATGCCGCATCCATTACACCATTACCAGCCAAGTCCCAATTAGTACTAGCGGTCCAATATAATTGGTTTGCACGCGCCATAACCTCAAAAGCTTTTCTAGTATCCCAACCAGCTTTAGTTGCTAAGTTATAGAATGCTTTATTAAATACACCTGAGCTGTAATGTACATCCATCCCAGAATAATAACTCGATTGGTTATCAATTGAACTACCATCTTGGGTCGGGTTATTCATGTAACGCAATGCACCATTGCCTTTGAAAATTTCTTGACCAACTAACCAATCATTAGTGCCTAGCATATAAAACTCGGCAGCTTCACCAGCCATATCAGAAAACGCTTCATTCAAGCCGCCCGATTTCCCACTGTATACCAGCCCTGAATTTTGTTCAGTAAAACCATGGCTAACTTCATGAGCAGAAACATCTAAACTAACTAATGGATAAAAGGTATTTTGACCATCACCAAAAGTCATTGCTGATCCGTCCCAAAAAGCATTTTCATAATTACTGCCGTAATGAACACGCATTTGCAATTGAAAAGACAGCGGAGGAGAACCAATCCAGTCGTTATACATATTAAAAATGACATTACCAAAGTAGTGCGCGTCATTTAATGGCGAATAACCGCCATTTATTTCCTTAAAGGTGTTTTCGGGGCAAGTAAAGGAATACGCTGAAGAGCCACTGGTGCCACCATTTAAATTAATGGTTTTAACATTTGCGTTATTCATGGTGCAAGTGTTGCCTGACTGCGACACATCTAAACTACTAAAATCAGTCCCGTAAATGTACTTTCCTGTTTTTAAATTTCCACCAGGGCCTGTCGCATTGGCATGTTGAAGGTTATCAAAGCTATGCAAAACCTCACCAGAATTCGCATCAATGATCTGATAAGGTCGAGAAGGATTAGCACCATAAGTAACATACGATACTTCATACACTAAATGTGCGACATGTTGCGCATCAAGCCAAATCGCTAAACGCGATTGTTCATTGTGTTTTTTAAGGCTTACTGATTTAGCCGCTGCGGGGGAGTTTTTTAACCCCTGTGTAATAGCCATTTTTTTACTGAGTTTTGGCATCACTGAGCTTATATCGCTACTAATATCATATACAGCAGCACCATGAGCGCGTTTTAATTGGCCATTATTATCAAACGTTAAACTCACAGTATCACCAATGACTGGTAATCCTTGATACTGTTGTTGATAACGGCGTGTCGTATCACCATTGTTACTTTTTACTTCTTTTAATACGACTAACTCATTGCCAGCATCTAAACCAACTAACTGCATTGGGCTTGCCATAAGTACCGATGACGCACTATTTTGCAAAGCTGTAGTTAGGGCTGCTTGTTCATTTAGATATTGTTTATTTGCAGCTACTGCACTTGATGCTTGCGTTACCGCAAGAGCAGCAAGTGTTGCTAATGTGATTTTAGATAAATTCACGTTTACGCTCCATTTAAGTTGTTATTTATTTAATATTTTTGTATTAAACCGGCACTACCCGTTCCCGATTCAAGTTCAGCCTATACTGCTTTCAGTGAAATTGAAAATGAAACAAAAAATTAACATTAAATAACAAAAAACCAAAACAGAAACATTTTAAAACAACAACTTAAACCAACATTGTTAATTAATCACTAACAAAACCCCGGAAAACTGTAAATAAATAATTACATTAAATTAACATGTGGTTACATATCATTTGTTTTTATTATTGGTAATACATTAAATGTCATTGCTACTCGGCTCTATAATTAATTGGCAATAGGACTACCGATATAGATAGCAAACTGCAAATGTTGACGACTAGAAAAAGAAGCTGTTGACGTTTAGAAGCTGTTCATACCCATAAAACTTCAAACAAAACCATCAATTAATTTCGCTGTCATTGCGTCAGTAGCATAAACGCCTATTAAAAGTGTAATTAACAGTATTATCGCGGTGACATTTGAAAGTCTCAGGAGTAACATACCTGCGCGAAAGTACATTCCTTTTTGCTCATTCCAATATATTATTTAAGGTCAAACAATGAATGCTTGGTACCTCATTTGTTTTTTATCTGCATTAGCGATTTTTATCGCATTTGCTAACCAGTATATCCTCAAAATGCAAACCACTATTGCCATAACAACTGGCTCAGTAGTGATTTCATTGTTATTAATACTCGCGGTAAAATTATTGGGCGATTCAACCGCACTGGAGATTACACAAATAGTCTCAAGTATCGATTTTAATCAATTATTACTCAAAGGCATGCTCGGCTTTTTACTGTTTGCAGGCGCACTGGAAATTAACCTTGCGGCACTCAAAAAACAACGTTTTGAAATTACCGTACTGGTGTTATTTTCGACCTTAGCCTCCACCTTTATCATTGGCTTTTTAAGCTTTTACTTATTTGCCGCGTTAGGCTTTGCGGTGCCTTTTATCTATTGTTTATTGTTTGGTGCATTAATAAGTCCAACCGATCCAATTGCAGTGCTTGCAATTATTAAACAAATGCGTGCCCCTGAAGGCATTTCTGTGCAAGTTGAAGGTGAATCATTATTTAATGACGGTATTGGTTTAGTTATTTTTACCACTATTTTTGCCGTGGCTTTTCTCGACACTGAAGCCAGTGCAGCAGGCATTGCAGAGCTATTCTTTGTCGACGCACTGGGAGGGATTGCATTTGGTTTAGTGATTGCGTTAGTGGGTCATTATCTGATCATCAACAGTCGTGATGTAAATATTCGCTTGTTACTAACCTTAACTATACCGACAGCAGGATTCGCCGCTGCCAATATATGGGAAATATCTGGCGCACTGGCGATGGTAACTAGCGGTATATTGTTAGGTAATATAACCCGTACTAAAGCGACAGAGCGCACCGGGCCTGAAGACACTCGCTACGTAAAAGACTTTTGGCACGCCACCGACAGCTTTTTGAATGCATTGTTATTTTTGATTATCGGGATGCTAATTGTCACTATGCCCATCAGCCTAGCTGAAATTGGTTTAGGACTACTAATGGTGCCTGCAGTATTACTTGCTCGCTTTATCAGTGTTGGCGCACCATTTGTGGTATTTAAGAAATTTAGAAAATACGACAAACACTCAGTTAAAATTTTAACCTGGGGCGGCCTGCGCGGTGGCCTTGCTTTAGCAATGGCTGCGGCAATTCCTCGTGATCAGGTATTTGTGGGCGGCTCTGATTTACACAACCTGCTTGTTATTGTTACCTACGTTGTGGTGATATTTTCGATTATTGTGCAAGGGCTCACTATTTCGCCGTTAATTCACAGTAGCATTAGTGCCAAACAACAAAACTAACATTTAAACTTACTTCTGGCGCCGCAAGCTAATGCTTACGGTGCTAGAATTAGTTATGCATTTTCTATGCATAAGATCCTAGAAATATTACGCCCATGTGTCTAAATGGGTTTCGTCTTCCTCGTCTGTATTGCGCTCTTTCTTAGCTGTTTCAAGCTTTTCTTTAGACAGTAGTTCTTTGCGCTCCAACTGACGTTTTTTCCGCTTTTCACGTTCAATTCGCTGCGCGTTCGAATCTTTTAGCCCCGCAATATGAAAAGCGCCTTTCGACTCAAGTTGCAAACGAGTGATCTGCCCTAAATAAGGGATCATAATATCCATACGTTCCTCCTTTGGTTACTCTTATCATCGGCCGTTATAGCTTATTCTTTAATTTATGCAAAAAAAACTTGCCAGCTTCCCCACAAATGTGTTTTTCTATATGTGAAATTTACTTAAACAGATTAAACACTTTTGTTTACATGAAGCAATGATAAAACGAAAGTTATTTAGGATATATTATAATGCGCTTAAACCTGACAACAGTACATCATCACCACCATTCACCGGAATAACCTGTCAGGTCTTTCGCTGAGAGGTTATTCCTAAAAGGAACCTCTGGCGAGTCAACATACAATGATTCATTTTTCGCCCTGAGGTTCCCTCGGGGTTTTTAGTTTTTAAATTAAAGGAAAAATGAATAATGAGTAATAGCAACCGTCTACGTATCGCCATCCAAAAAGGTGGCCGCCTTTCTAAAGATTGCCAAGACTTACTAAAACAGCTAGGTGTTAAACTTAACTTGCGTGAGCAACGTTTGATTGCCCACTCGACCAATATGCCGATTGACGTACTACGGGTGCGCGATGACGATATACCCGGTCTGGTAATGGACGGCGTGTGTGATTTAGGCATAGTAGGCGAAAACGTACTCGTTGAAGTACAAGCTGAGCGCCAGCGCCAAGGCGTACCAAGTGAAGTTACTAAACTGTCTAAACTTGATTTTGGCTACTGTCGCCTTGCACTTGCATGGCCGTCAGAACTTGGCAAGCAAGATAAAAGCTGGTTTGAAGGCAAACGCATTGCTACCACCTACCCTGAAATCTTAACTCAATACTTAAAGCGTGAAGGCATAAACGCCAGCACAGTAATGCTGACTGGCTCTGTAGAAGTCGCACCACGTGCAGGACTTGCCGATGCAATTTGTGATTTAGTATCTACCGGTGCCACACTTGAAGCCAACGGCCTTATGCAAGGCGATACTATTTTAGAATCAAACGCCTGCCTTATCCAAAATAAAGACTTACAAGATGCTGACAAACTAGCGCTTATCAACAAACTTATGCCACGCTTACGCGGCGTGAGACAAGCCAAAGAAAGCAAATACATCATGCTGCACGCGCCAAAAGATAAACTGGATGAAATTTGCGATATTTTACCAGGCTCTGGCCAACCAACGGTATTAGCGCTTGCTGGCTCTGATGAGTACGTAGCCCTGCACATGGTGAGCAGTGAAACATTATTTTGGGAAACAATGGAGCAATTAAAAGCGCTAGGCGCCAACTCTATCCTCGTTATGCCAATTGAAAAAATGATGGAGTAAGTCAATGTTGCGCTGGAATGAGGTTTCCAAAGATGCACAAGCAGCGGCGCTAATGCGCCCTGCTGTTAGTGCAAGTGTGGAAGTAGAAGCTATTTGCCAAGCAATTATGGCAAACGTAAAAGAGCAAGGCGACACAGCCTTACTCGACATGGCTAAGCAATATGATAACCGCGAAAATCCGCGCTTATTAGTGCCGCAAAGTGAGATCAATGCCGCTGAGCAGCAGTTAAGCGCTGAGCTTAAATACGCGATAGACACAGCCTACGCTAATGTAAAACGTTTTCACCAAGCACAGCTACCCAAAGATATTAAATTGTCGACTCAGCCCGGTGTGTTATGTGAACTAAAATACCAAGCCATTGAAGCCGTTGGAATATATGTGCCAGGTGGCAGTGCGCCATTGCCTTCATCAGTGATCATGCAAGGTGTACTGGCGCAGCTAAGTGGTGCGACAACCGTAGTGTTAGCAACACCGGTGCAAGGTGATTTACCGATAAACCCAGCAATTTTATATGCGGCTAAACTATGCGGTATCAAAACAATCGTAGAAAGTGGCGGCGCAGGTGCAATCGCCGCAATGGCTTATGGTACAGACTCAGTGCCCAAGGTGAATAAAATTTTTGGCCCGGGTAACAGCTTTGTGACTATGGCTAAACAACTAGTAGCTCAGACCATACCAGGCATGGCGATCGATATGCCTGCGGGCCCATCTGAGGTGTTAGTGATTGCCGATGAGCGCGCAAACCCTGAATTTATTGCCGCTGATTTATTATCTCAAGCTGAGCACGGCGCTGATTCGCAAGTAATTTTACTGTGTAACAGTGAACGTATGATTGCCCGCACCGAGCAAGCCATTGAACGCCAATTAGCTAAACTATCGCGTCAAGATATTGCCGCAAAAGCATTGGCTAATTCATCGCTTATTTTGGTTGATTCAATCGAGCAAGCATTTGCTGTATCAGCACAATACGGCCCTGAACACTTAATACTGCAACTGGCTGATGCCAACCCGTATTTAAACAAAGTTAAAAATGCAGGATCTGTATTTGTGGGTGACTACACGCCAGAATCTGCTGGTGATTATGCCTCTGGTACTAATCACGTATTACCAACCTATGGCTACAGTGCCACTTATTCAAGCTTAAACTTACTTGATTTTTTTCGCACTTATACCGTACAAACCATTACTCAAAATGGTTTAAAAAACTTATCAAAAGCAATTTTACCATTGGCTGATGCAGAAGGACTTGATGCCCACGCAAATGCCGTTAAGGTGCGTTTAGAGGCGATGAACAATGAGCAATAATCCTTTATTACCGGCCAATATTGATGCATTAGCAGCATATAGCTCGGCAAAAAGTGAGAAACTAACCGGCACAACGTGGCTTAATGCAAATGAAAGCCCGTATGTTAAAAGTATCGATATCAGCATTAATGATTTAAATCGCTACCCTGATCCGCAGCCTATCAATGTTATTAACCGCTATGCTGATTACGCAGGACTCACTGCTGAACAAGTACTTATGACCCGTGGTGCGGATGAAGGTATTGAGCTACTGGTACGCACCTATTGCCAACCAGAGCAAGATTCGGTTGCTTTATTTTTACCTACGTACGGCATGTACAAAGTCACCGCCGACACCCACAACGTAGCAATAAATGGCTTAAGCCAAGCATTATTACTCGATGGTACTGTTGATGAAATAATCAACGCTGTTGGTAATAGCAAATTAGTGTTTATTTGTAATCCAAATAACCCAACAGGCAGCTTAACACCGCTTGAAAAAATAAAGGCTATTGCAACAGCACTTGCCGATAAAACACTGGTCGTTGTGGATGAAGCTTATATTGAATTTTGCCCAGAGCAAAGTGCAAGCAAACTCATCAACGAATTTGCCAACATAGTAGTACTTAGAACGCTCTCTAAAGCATTTGCGTTAGCAGGCCTGCGTACAGGCTTTACTCTTGCCCAATCGTCAGTACTAGCGCCAATCCGTAAAGTGATTGCACCGTATCCGGTATCAACGGTAGTGGCAAGCATTGCTGCAAATGCACTCAGCCCAGATGCCATTACTTCAATGCGTCGCCAAGTAAGTATTTTAAATGCACTAAGGGCAAAGCTAAAGCTGTGGCTCGAAGCCTCCCCTGCCGTATTACAAGTGCTCAGTGGCGAAGGAAACTTTGTCACTCTAAAGCTCGCCGATAAAAACAGCTTTAATATCGCACTTGAGCAAGGCTTAGTTATGCGTGCTTTTACTTTATACGGCGAAAACGATTGGCTACGTATTTCAATCGGCAGTGAGCAAGAACTAGAACAAGTAAAAATATGGTTAGATGGCCTAAGCCAATCAGCCACTTTTAAAGAGCAGGAAGTATCATGAGCAACCCGTATTTATTTATCGACCGTGATGGCACTATTATTGAAGAGCCAATCACCGACAAGCAAGTAGACAGTCTTGAAAAGTTAGCGTTTTTACCAAATGTGATCCCTGCTCTTTTGCAATTACAAAGCGCAGGCTATCGTTTAGTGATGGTGTCAAACCAAGATGGCTTAGGCACTGACAGCTTTCCAACGGCTGATTTTGATATTGCCCAAGATAAGATGATGGCTATTTTATCAAGCCAAGGCATTAAATTTGACGACGTATTAATTTGCCCACACTTTAATGAGCAAAATTGTGATTGTCGTAAGCCAAAAACAGGGTTGCTTACCGAGTTAATGCGCTCAGGTAAAGTCGATTTAGCACGCTCATTTGTGATTGGCGATCGCCAAACAGATATTGGCCTTGCACAAAACTTGTGTTGTGAAGGTATTTTGTATGACGGTGATTGGAATGCAATTGTCACTAAACTTACCACCGCTGATCGACAAGGCCGCGTGACTCGCAACACTAAAGAAACGCAAATTGATGTAAAACTCAATTTAGATCAAAGTAAAAATGGCGAGATCAGCACCGGCCTTGGCTTTTTTGATCACATGCTTGATCAAATTCGCACCCATGCCAATATTGGCCTTGATATTCAAGCCAGCGGCGACTTGCACATTGACGAGCACCACCTTGTTGAAGATATCGGCATTGCCCTTGGTTTAGCGCTTAAACAAGCCATTGGTACTAAATCACAAATTGCTCGCTATGGTTTTGCGCTACCGATGGATGAATGCAAAGCAGAGGCACAAATTGACTTGTCAGGTCGTGCTTCGTTTGTATTAAACGCTAACTTTAGCCGTGAAAAAGCCGGTGATTTAGACGTACAAATGGTTGAGCACTTTTTCAAAAGCTTAAGCGACAATGCAGCGATCAGCTTAATATTGTCGGTTAGCGACGGTAACTGTCATCACCAAGTTGAAGGTTTATTTAAAGCGTTTTCTCGCGCTTTACGTATGGCCATTGCCGCTGACGCCAGCCAACAAACAGCAAGCTCTAAGGGGTGTTTATGATTGCCATAATTAACACCGGTTGTGCCAACATAAACTCTGTACGCTTTGCTTTTGAGCGCTTAGGGCAAACGCCAGAAGTGATCACCTCGCCAGAGCAACTTAAAAACTTTGAACGCGCTATTTTACCAGGTGTTGGCCATGCATCTGTTGCTATGAAGCGCTTGGTAGAAGGCGGTTGGCAACAGGCAATCAATGAATACCAACGCCCTCTGATGGGGATTTGTTTAGGCATGCAGTTACTGTGCGAAAGCACTGAAGAAGGTAATGTGCAATGCCTTGGCAAAATACCTGGGCACGTTAAAGCACTTGATGTGGGTAGTTTAACGTCTCCGCACATGGGTTGGAATAACCTCACCGTTAATCGTGAACATGCTTTAACCAAAGGCCTTGATGCAAACAAGCAAGTATATTTTGTGCATAGTTTTGCTCATACCGTGAATGATGCAACATTGGTTAGTGGCGAATACGGGCAAACCTTCTCAGCGATTGTTGCCAACGATAACTACGCGGGTATGCAATTTCACCCTGAACGTAGCGCTAAAATCGGCACTCAGTTATTGCAGAACTTTTTAGACTGGCAGCTATAAATAAAGCGTATCAACACAAATTAATAAAGAGAATTCAAGTGATTATTCCAGCATTAGATGTATTACAAAATCAAATTGTGCGCTTATATCAAGGTAAATACGATACCGCACAGTTTTACCCGTTTGAGCTTGGTGCGCGCTTACAAGAGTACGCACAAAGCGGCGCAGGTAAATTACACCTTGTTGATTTAGAAGGCGCACGCGATCCTAATAAAAAACAATGGCAACACATTCAAGCAGCCACCAAAGTACTTAACGTACCGTATCAAGTTGGTGGCGGTATTCGTACTGAACAAGACGTAAGCGACTGGCTTAAAGCCGGTGCTAACCAAGTAGTAATTGGCTCTATGGCGGTTGAAAAACGTGATGAAGTAAAAAGCTGGATTGAAAAATTCGGTGCCAAGCACTTTGTTATCGCCCTCGACGTTAATAAAACCGACAATGGCTGGGCACCTGCCACCCACGGTTGGTTAAGTGAATCAGAATTCGGCTTATTTGAATTAGTCGATTTTTATGTAGCACTGGGTGTAATTGATTTTCTATGCACGGACATCAGTAAAGACGGCACCATGACTGGTCCTTCATTTGCATTATATGAAGACTTAATAAAACACAACAGCAATATTAAAGTACAAGCCTCTGGGGGTGTAAGCTCGCTTGATGACATTAAAAAGCTCAAAGAGCTTGGCGTAGGCGGTGTTATATTAGGTAAGTCACTGCTTGATGGCGCATTTAATGTAGAGGAGGCGTTGGCATGTTATCAAAACGCATAATCCCGTGTTTAGACGTTAAAGACGGCCAAGTAGTCAAAGGCGTTAAATTTAAAGGCCACGAAGTGGTTGGCGACATATTAACAATGGCTAAAGCGTATAGCGAAGCTGGTGCTGACGAACTGGTATTTTATGAAATTAGCGCCAGTGTTGAAAAACGCCTTCTCGATGTAAACTGGGTAGAGAGCATAGCACGTCATATTGATATTCCATTTTGTGTTGCAGGTGGTATTAAATCAGTGGCTGATGCAGCACGCGTATTAGAACGCGGCGCTGATAAAATCAGTATAAACAGCCCTGCTATTGCCCGCCCTGAGCTTATCAAAGAACTACATGATGAGTTTGGTAAACAATGTGTCGTTGTCGGCATTGATAGCTTTTACGATGAAGTAACTGGCGAATATTTAGTGTATCAGCTTACTGGCGATCCTAATGCGTCAAGCCGCACCCGTTATAAAACGCAAGAATGGGTAAAACGCGTGCAAGACTTAGGCGCAGGCGAAATCGTACTCAACTGCATGAACCAAGATGGCGTACGCAATGGCTACGATAACCAGCAGCTGTCTAAAATGCGTGCTTTGTGTGATATTCCTCTTATCGCCTCAGGTGGTGCTGGCACCATGCAAGATTTTGTCGATGTATTTAAACAAAGCCACGTTGATGGCGCACTGGCAGCCAGCGTATTTCACAAAAATGTGATCAACATCGGCGAATTAAAACAATATTTAATAGATAACCAAGTGGCGGCGCGACTATGCAACTAACCAAACAAAACCTTACCCAAGTTGATTTTGCTAAAAGCGAATTGATCCCTGCCATCGTGCAAGATGCCCGTACTGGGGTTATTTTAATGCAAGGCTTTATGAATCAAGAATCGCTGGAAGTCACCTTTGAAAAGCAAAAAGTGACGTTTTACTCGCGTTCAAAAAACCGTTTATGGACCAAAGGCGAAACCTCTGAGAATTACTTAGAAGTAGTGTCTGTCCATACTGATTGCGACTATGACTCTATTTTAGTGCTGGCTAACCCGCTTGGGCCAACTTGTCACTTAGGCACACAAAGTTGTTTTGGTGATGCTGCAAAACCAAGCCTAAGCTTCTTAGCGCAGCTTGAGCAAGTAATTGTATCGCGTAAAAACGACGACCCTGAAAAAAGCTACACCGCCTCTTTGTTTGCTAAAGATTTAAGCCGCAGTTGTCAAAAAGTGGGTGAAGAAGGCGTTGAGGTCGCTTTAGCTGCAATGAAACATGATAACGAAGAGCTAACCAACGAATCAGCTGATTTGTTATATCACTTAATCGTATTGCTACAGCGCCAAGGCCTAGAGCTACAAGACGTAGTAGCGTGTTTGCAAGGAAGACATAAGTAAGTTTATCTGCTCTTGTTTATTAAGCGCTGAGTTTGCTCAGCGCTTTGTTTAAAGACCTTTAAGTAAGTTGTTTACAAAAAGGCTAAGAGGCGCCGCGCTGAATACCAAGCAAAAAGTCTTTTAAAATAAAATAGTTAAAACAGAAAATGCAACTGCGGAATATGAAAGGCTAGACTGCATCCAAGTCAGCTTTTAAAGTCTAAATCACGCTATTGCTGCAAGAGCTTTATTTTCTGGCAGTGAGAGCATTTTTAACGCTGCGTCTCTTGGTTTACTTTCACCTTGTTCCATTTCCTCACTCGTTATCACTAACATTAAAATAGCAAGCGAATACAGGTTGGGAAAGATTATTTTGTTGCCTAAGACTTCGTACTTTCTCGGGCGTAAATTCATGTACCGTAGTTAAGCAAAGCGCATCAAACTTTCGCATTAAAATAAAAATTATCAAATCCCCTTTAAACCTTTTTAGTCGCTCTATACGACTAAACTAAAAACACCACAAAAATGAAAGGGAATAATAATGATTAACGCATTCACACGATTGACTCTGATTGGCACTGTACTGCTATCTGCTCAAGCTTTGGCTTGGAATAACGAGATGACACTACAAGACACAAAAAAGCTTACCCTTGATGCTCAATCACTATCAGCATTAAACGTTGAAGCCGGTTCGGGCTTTTTACATATCGTAGGCAGTAATACCGACACTGTGACGGTAAAGGCTGAAATTTATCAATATGAAGCGCATGACAACTACTGCCTTACTTTAGATAAAAGTGGCAACTCAGCAAAATTAACTGCGAATAATTGTGATAACCACAGTGAAGATCATACGCGCATAGATCTAACGGTGTCGCTACCAGCAACATTCTTGCTTGATATTACCGATGGATCAGGCGAGATCTCGATTGAAAATGCAGCTGAAACTAGCATGCATGATGGTTCTGGCGCAATTATAATCAATAATATTTCGGGTCAATTAACCATTGAAGATGGCTCAGGCGCAATCACTGCGAGCAATATTACTGACAGTGTAAACATCCATGACGGCTCTGGCAGTATTGAACTGGCAAACACTCAAGGTGATGTAATCATTCATGATGGATCGGGTAATATCGATGTGCAAAACATTGTCGGCAAAGTAACAGTAACCGATGGATCTGGTGGTATTTATGTTAACAAAGCAGGCGATTTTACTTTACTTGCTGATGGTTCAGGTAGCGTTACAATAAAAAATGTGCCTATTCAAAATCTATAAGTGGCTGCGTTTGCTTAAAGAAATACTTAGTTTTGGGGCAAAAAAATTTAAAAAATTGCGCTAAAACGTTTGATATAAGTCATGCAATAATTTTATTTTCACGTCTTTAATGGCATTTTTTCAAGCCCTTAGGTATCCTTTAAGCAACTACGAAGGATTAGCTATCACAAAAGGATAGTCCACTATGAAAAAGTATTTATCGGTATTATTAACAGGCCTTATTTTATCGGGTTGTAGCAGCTTAACAACAGAGCAAAAAGCAAGTATTGATAACCTCACGCCTTGTGAAAAAATCAATGGTTTATTAGCCGCCTACGACTCACGTTTTGAAGTGTTAAAGCGCACCCGTGTAAATACAAAGTACGCAGAAACCTGGACAGCTAAATACAATCTCGTTGGTGAAGCATGCCAAATCAGTGCTTTGGATGCCGATACAGTGACTTATCGTTGCCAAGATAATTACCAAGAAAAAACGCAAGCGGTGGCCATTCATCAAAAGGCTGTTGATTTCACCCGAGCTTGTTTAGCGCAAAATAACTGGCACGAACAACAAAAAGAATCTGCTGATTCATTACGCACTACCTTTGTACTTGATGAAAAAAACCCAGCTATTTCAATTCATACCGGAAAAACTTTATCTCGCTCAACGCCTTGGTCTACCTCATTTGAAGTAGGTAAATCGGTAGCAAATAAATAGCATTAAAACCATAAAACAGGTCAGCAAATGTTGACCTACTTGGCTAAGGATTTATGAATTCAACACCCCAAAAAAGTTCATCGCAATTAAAAACCGACTGCATTGGGAAATGCCACCGTCTCAAAGGCTATTGCAGCGGCTGCGGCCGAACTAGCGACGAAATATTTGACTGGATCATTTTATCAGACCAAGAGAAACAAGCTATTTTAGATACTCCAAGAGAGGATACTAATACCCCATAGCTTATTATTAAGGTGCATTGCGTTGCGACGGGTCGCGTTTAAAGTCTTTAATTAATTGCTTAGGGTCAAGCTCCTCACGTTGCTTACTTGCTGCCTCAGCCCACCACAGTAACTGATTAAACGACCGCGAAAAATATTCGCGCCATGATGCTTGCTCTGCCTCATTGTTTGTTTCACCACTTTCAATAAATACATCCTGTGCTTTTGGCACATGGATCATAGCCGACACCGGCAAACACCCAAGTTCACTTAAAAAACTGCGCATCCCAACAGCGGCACGAACGCCACCCCACTGCCCCGCAGAATACGTAACAATAACGCTGGGTTTGTAAGCAAATAAAGAGCTACCAAAATGGTTTAATAGATTAGCCAATGCTGGACTCATTGAATGATTGTACTCAGGGCTGACCATAATAAAACCATCACTGGCTTTAATTTTTTCCGCTAGGTCATCGAGTTTTTTAGGCACCTCGGCTTGTGAATAAGCAAAGTGCGGTTTGAATATAGGGTCCAGCTCATAGTCTAGCGGATCTATCAGTTCAATATCGTGATCACTGTATTGCTCAAGCAAACAGCGTTGGCATGCCTTGGCAACTCTTTCACCGAGACGTGCCGGCTTAGGTGGCGAGCTTTTTCGAACTGAACCTAAAAAAATTAATAGTTTCATGTACTGGCACTCCATTTTATTTAAATCATTATACGAATATAAACGTAAATTTGTGCGGTAGGTCATAAATAAAACCTACCTTACAAGCAAAACATAAAATGCATGTTTAAACATTAATGTGGATCACGCTTTACCCCTGTAGCTAACATTACTAAGCTTTATCGAGCGCTTGGCTTACATCAGCAATGATATCGTCGATGTTTTCAATACCCACTGATAAACGAATTAAATCGCGGCTAACCCCTGCGTTCGCCAATTCTTCATCATTTAATTGTCGATGCGTGGTTGATGCTGGGTGGCAAGCCAGTGACTTTGCATCACCGATATTTACCAAACGTAAAATCATATTCAGTGCATCAATAAAGCGAGTGCCAGCTTCAAGGCCACCCGCTATCCCAAAGCTTAAAATACCAGACGCTTTGCCACTAGTGGTTGTTTTACTCATTGCGTTATAGGGACTTGACGCTAACCCCGCGTAATTAACCCAAAGCACCTTAGGGTGATTCTCTAGGTATTCAGCAAGCTGTTGCGCGTTTTCACAGTGGCGCTGCATTCTTAGCCCTAAAGTTTCAAGACCAATTAAAATGTCAGAGGCGTTTTTAGGCGCAAGTGCCGCACCGGTATTTCTAAGTGGAACAACCCGGCAGCGACCAATAAACGCCGCTTCAGCAAAAGCATCGGTATAAACCACATTATGATACGACGGATCAGGCTCATTCATCATCGCAAAACGAGTGGCATTGGCTTTCCAGTCAAACTTACCCGAATCAACAATTATGCCGCCAATCGCCGTACCATGGCCGTTAATATATTTAGTAAGCGAATGCACCACAATATCGGCACCCAACTCAAATGGCCGGCATAAATACGGCGTTGCCACCGTGTTATCAACAATCAGCGGCACGCCTTTGCTATGGGCTATTTTAGCTAATCGAGCGATATCAACAATATTCCCTGCAGGGTTACCAATCGACTCACAAAAAACCGCACGGGTATTCTCATCAATCGCGTTTTCAAAACCGGCAAAGTCATCCGCTTTAATCATCCGCGCTTCAATACCTTGGCGCGGTAGACTATGGGCAAATAAGTTATAAGTACCACCATACACTTGGCTGGTACTGACAATATTAGTGCCCACTTCACATAAACATTGAATTGCGTAAGTGATGGCCGCCATACCAGAGGCCACAGCAAGCGCACCAATGCCCCCTTCCATGGCCGCAATACGCTGTTCAAGCACCGCATTAGTCGGGTTCATAATACGGGTATAAATATTCCCGGGTACTTTTAAATCAAATAAATCAGCACCATGCTGAGTATTATCAAACGTATACGATGAGGTATTATAAATCGGCACCGCCGCCGATTTAGTTGTAGGTTCAGATTCATAACCGTGATGCAGCGCTAAAGACTCAAGTTTCATAATTATTTCCTTCAATTAATTTGCCACTAAGCTAGCATTTATTGGTTATAAAGTGCACATGAAATATATTAAAGGATGTTGAAGTAATTAGATTTAAGTTAAATTCTGCTAAGAGAGAATTATGTTAGTTTGTTCCACCTTAAACGAACACCTGCTGTTCTTAAGAAAGTGGACATAGCTGTTTATTATGGTTTAGGCTGTGAAGCGTGCATTGACTGATTGAACGTATCTTAACTCCAGATCGTCCTCTGGACTCATTAACTATAAAAAATAAAAAGAACAATAATCTGTTGTATTTTTCACTTATCATTACAGCCAACTATAATTATCTTCTCGTAGTTTGTAGCTATTTGAAAAAATATTGATTCTCGTCAAACGGTACTATAAGGAAATAGCCACTCAATACTCTCTATTTAAAACTTCTGTTTTTACAAAAAATGGACTATAGCTATTGTTATATATAGGAAAAGAAAAAACACAATTAACAGTGAGTTCTTATGAGTAATCCCACAAACGATCTCGAAGCGGAGATTGACCAGCTTAAAGTTCAGCTTGCAAACGCTAGAGCTGAAAATATAAAGTATAAGAAGTTGTTTGAAGTATCTGGGGACGCACTATCAATAATCGATCTGAAATCTGGTAAATTCACAGAATGTAACCAAGCTGCAATCAATATGCACGGCGTGGAAAGTAAAGACAACTTTATTAATTTAAAGCCTTCTGATATCTCACCTGAGTATCAACCATGTGGCAGACGTTCAGAGGAAATAGCCGCAGAACACATTGAAAATACTCTGACTAAAGGGCCACAGCTGTTTCAGTGGGTTCACTCTCGATTAGACGGCTCATCTTTTCCATGCCTTGTATCTCTGACTGTATTAAATGTGGATGGTGATGCTTTTATTTTAGCCATAGGTAGAGATATTAGTGAATTAGTTGAGACGCAAAACAAATTGCATAGTGCTTCAACAGACATAGAACGAATTAGCTACGCTTTCAATGAGGAAAAAGAAAAATTTGAACAGTTTTTTAGCTTAGCGCCGGTAGGCATTGCAATTAATAGGTTAGATAATGGTTTATTTGAGTATGTTAACAAGGAACTGAGTCGTTTTAGTGGTTATGACAAAGACGAACTAAATCAAATGGACTATTGGAAGTTGACACCAAAAAAGTACGAAGAACAAGAAAAAGAACAACTAAAATCCCTCTCAGAAACAGGCCGTTACGGACCTTACTATAAAGAATATATTCATAAAAAGGGTTATGAATACCCCGTACAATTGTCGGGCGTTATAATTAAGAGTGCAAATGGCGATGAGCTGATTTGCTCTGTCATCCAAGATACTTCCCATCAGAAACAGATAGAAACCGAATTACAAATAGCAAAAAACCAAGCTGAAACCAGTTCTCTGAGAATGAAATTGGCAAATGAATCAGCTCAAATTGGTGTGTGGGAGTGGGATGTCATTTCGGGAGAATTAATCTGGGATGAATGGATGTACAAGCTGTATGGCATTACAGAGAATTGTTTTTCTGGTGCTTATGAAGCTTGGACTCATAGTCTTCACCCTGATGATATGGAAGAGTCTAACAAACAATTAGAGGATGCCGTATCAGGTTTAGGTGCTTTTAATCCAGAGTTTAGAGTAGTACATCCAAACGGGCAGGTAAGAACAATCAAAGCTAGCGCAGAAGTTATTAGAGATAATGATGGCAACGCTCTAAAAGTCATCGGTGTAAATTACGACATTACAGATAAAATAAATGCGATAAATGAGCTAGAAGTAGCTAAGCAAAAAGCTGAGCAGGCAACCCAAACGAAAAGTGAATTTTTGTCAAATATGAGCCATGAGATACGTACGCCCATGAATGCAATTTTAGGCGGACTGCAGATGGTCAATACTGAGTATCTCGATGCCAAGTCCAAAGTAATGCTTAAAAATGCAGTATCGTCTTCTAAATCGCTGTTAACCATTATCAACGATATTTTGGATTACTCAAAGATAGAGAGCAATAAACTAAGCCTAGAGCAAGAGCCTTTCTCGATTAGCGATATAATTAAATCTGTGAAATTTGAAGTGGACAGCATAGTCAGTAATAAGGGTATTAAACTTGTCAGTAATATTGATGAAAATTTTAATGATCACTGGTTAGGAGACATTGTCCGTGTTAAGCAAATATTACTCAATCTTGTGTCGAATGCTGTTAAGTTTACTGAAAAGGGTAGCGTAAACATTCACTTGAGCGAAACTCTTTACCAAGAAAAGCAGGCTATTAGTCTTGAAGTGGCTGATACAGGAGTTGGAATGAGTGAGGAAGCTCAAGCTCGTATATTTGATCGTTTTTCACAGGCAGACAACTCAACAACACGTAAATTTGGTGGAACTGGGCTGGGTATGTCGATTACCCTCAGTCTTATTCTTATGATGAGAGGCACTATCGATGTAAAAAGCAATGTGGGTAGAGGCACCACTATAAGAGTCATATTACCATTAACTATAACCAATAAGAGTGTCAGCTCTTTCGTACAAAAATCTATGACTCCGCCGCCGTTGAGGGGAAAGAAAATACTGATTGCTGAGGATAACGAAATCAATCAAATTGTCATTCAGTCAATGCTCGAAGGCACTAATGCATCATTAACTATTGTAGATAACGGTAAACAGGCAGTAGAAGCAGCTAAAGAAAAGGACTTTGATTTGATACTTATGGATATACAAATGCCTGAAATGGATGGTGTTGAAGCAATGAAAAATATCATTAATTTCAATAAGCATATACCGATAATTGCACTAACCGCAAATGTAATGATTGATGACGTTGCTGATTATTTAAGCCAAGGATTTGATGCACATATAGCAAAACCAATTGATATTGCTACCCTATACGGTGTTCTGAGCTCATTTATAAAGTAAGTACTTGCTTTGTTTGTGCTTTATTGCCAGTTCGGCTTCGGCAAATCAACTTCCGCTCATAGCAAAAAGTAGACATAAGTCATTACAAATTATACTTATTAAAAAAGGCGCTTACCGTTATGGTAAGCGCCCTACTATTTTACTGATTACTTATTTTACGATTTTCATTTCGTCTAATAGGTTTTGTGCGTTATCTACTTTATCCATCACCCACAGCATGTAACGTGAATCAACGTGGATTGAACGATTAAGTGCTGGGTTATAATCCCAATCGCCAATAATACTTTCGTACACACCATCAAACAGTAAGCCTACCAGTTCGGCTTTACCGTTAAGTGTTGGTGAACCTGAGTTACCTCCAGTCGTGTCTACGTTTGATAAAAAGTTAACTGGTACGGTATTCATGCCACCGGTGTAATCACCAAATATTTTAGCCTTGATTTGCTGTTGCAGTTTTTCAGGCGCGTTAAATGGATCAACATCGGTGTTTTTTGCAAGTAGCCCTTCAAGTGATGTAAACGGTGTTGCTATCAAACCGTCTTGCGGTGAATAGCCTCCAACAGTGCCATACGTTACACGTAATGTGCTATTCGCATCTGCATACACAGGTTTATTTTGTGCTTCATTAAACGCTATGATAGCACTCATTAACTGTGGACGCGCCGCTTGTAGTTTACCGGCAAGTGCTTTGTCTTTGTCTTCTTCAGCTTTCATTACGGCAAAGATGGCCTTCGCGTATTGCATAAATGCATCTTGGCTTTGTTCAAGTTCAGCAAATGATTGCGTAGATAACGCGATACGAACGTCTTCATTATCTAGCGTTGAATTAGCATACATTTTTGCTAATAGTGCACTGTGCTTGGTTTTATCAAAGCCATTTTCTAATTCAAAAACTTTATCTACTTCTGCAAAACGCTCTTCTTTAGGTAACGCAGCATAAAGCTCTAAAAAATGTAATAAAATGGCTTTATCAACGTTTGCATCAAAACGGCGACTCATGCGCTTTAAACCGGCTTCAAAGCGTGGTAAATCGCGTTCTTGATAGCCAGATTCACGTTCGCTATCAGGTTTTTGTTGCTCATACGCTAAGCGATATAAGCTACGTGCGGTACTGATCATTTGTGAGCGGTGTACATAGCCAAGCATACGATCACGATCATTGTGCTGTTGCGATTGAGCGACTAGCGCCGACAGTTCATTTAACACTTTACCGTATTGTTTTTTACGCTTACGGTCGCTGTTTATCCACGCAGTGAGATCTTGTTCAAATTGCTTTTTACGTTCATACATAGTGCCTTTATTAAAGCTTTCTATCATTGACCCGTAGTTTTTAATATAGTTATTGTAACCCGCAATAGTGCTTTCATAAGCAATACGCGCTTTGCTGCCATCTTCTGAATTCTCTTCAATTAAAGACACATATTTTGAATTATGCTCGCGTGATTTGGGATAGCTGGTATTAAATACATAATCAACTTCAGCAGCAATGCGGTAACGGTTAGTGCGCCCAGGATAGCCTGCTACCATAACAAAGTCGCCATCTTGGACGCCTTTAGCACTGACGCTTAAATATGAGTCAGGCACATAAGGTACATTGTCTTCGCTAAATTCAGCTGGTTTGCCGTCTTTACCTACATATGCACGATAAAATGAAAAGTCGCCGGTATGGCGCGGCCACATCCAGTTATCGATATCGCCACCGTACTTACCTACGCCCATGGCAGGCGCGTATGCTAAGCGTACATCTTTAATTTCTAGTGATTTGATTAAGTAAAACTCTAGACCACCGTGGAATGAATACACATTACAGCGATAATTATCGTCAGCTTCACATGCTGACACTAATGCTTTTTCGTTTTTCTCTAGCGCGTCGTAGCGCGCTTTGGCGCTGAGTTTTTCAGTGCCTTTTATTACTTTTTTGGTCACGTCGGTAACTGTTTCAGTTACATACACTCTAGAGCCGGGTGCCGCTGGTAAGTCTTCAGCCGGTGTTGTTGCTAAAAAACCATTTTCTAAAATATTGTTCTCTGGTGTTGAGTTATATTGAATCGAACCATAAGCACAGTGATGATTGGTAACCACCAGCCCTTTTGGCGATACAAATGATGCGGTACAGCCACCAAGGCTTATCACTGCATTCATTGGGAACTCGGTTAATTTAGAAATCGATTTTGCATCAATTTCTAATCCTTTGGCTTTCAGAATTGATTCTAGATCAGGAAGTTGGTGTGGTTGCCACATGCCTTCATCAGCAAATGTTGAGCCCGATACTACAATAGCAAGTGATGCTATGAGTGGTTTTAAACGCATTTTTTAATCCTTTTTATTGTTTCTATAACAGGTTACGCGTGCAGCCTTAGCAAGGTCAATATTTCTGCGACAAAATAGCCACACTATTGTGTAACAAAATACTGAAAACAAATATTTCATCGAGCTCTGTTAGCAATAAAAACAACACAACAATGCAATCATTTAGTCATTTTCAATCGTTAGGATTTAAATACTATTAGTAATGCACGGCCTAACTATGACTGCTATTTTTTTGATCAACCTCGCTCGCTCAACCGAGCGATTGGCAAACAGCCAGCGACAATTAACCGCACATGGGCTAAGTTTTGAGCGTATAGATGCAATTGATGGCGCCATGCTCACGCAAGCACAAAAAGAAATTAATTACAGTCCTAGCCTCAATACACAAGAATATCACTACCCGCTCAGTGCTGGGCAGATTGGCTGTTATTTGAGCCATCGCAAAGCGTGGCAAACCATTGTCGATAGAAAACTTGATTACGCAATTGTGCTCGAAGATGACTTTATCTTAGATTCAAGTATCGGTAGTGCAATTAAAAATATTGAGCAATTACCGCTTGCTTGGCAACTTATAAAACTCTCAGCTTATCAAAACCGTACTCGCAAAATCGCCTATCAGATACCGTTGCAGTTTGAGCAACGATTAGTGATCCATAAAAAGTTGATGACAGGATGTTGTGCTACTGCAATCAGTTATCAAGGTGCAAAACAATTATTAGCTGCCACTAAAACGTTTGCTCGCCCTGTTGATTGTGATCTACAACATATTTGGGAAACTCAAGTCGCTGGCTATTCATTACTACCGTATCCATTCTCCCAAGATTGTGAGCAGGTAAGTGATATCAAATCGCGTAGTAATGCGCGCGAAAAGAAATCGTTTTTAGCGCGTAAAGGTCAGCAACTCCGTAGTGCGGTAAACAATCACTTTGCAACGGCGGCATTTATTGCCCAAACTAAGCGTGCTTTACCCACTACTCCTAAATGCAAAAAAGGAGCCGCAGCTCCTTTTTACTCATAACCTAGCATCATTAAATAGTATTTATTTTTTAACGAGGTTTGGGTGCTCTACACCCATCCATGCTTTAAATAATGCCATTTGCTGTGCAGTTGCCTGTTTGTCAGCAACTAGCTTTTTATCTTTATCAAAGCTTTGTGCTAGCGTTATTGTGGTGCTTTGCAGTGCATCACGGCGGATAAAATCAATGGTTACTTTATCCCCTGCTTTAAATGTTTCTAAGCTTGATTTTAAATCTTTACCAACATGCTTTTTGTTAATTGCCACAATTTTGTCATCGCTGGTCAAACCCGCTTGCCATGCAGCGCCATCGCGACGCACATGAGTTAAAGTTAATAACTCACCGGTATTTTTTGCCATCGCATCAACACTGGCAACGGCTTTTGCATCTTTTGGACGCTCTAACATTAAGCCTACTTTTTTAAACAGTGCGTCAAAATCAATATCTGCTGGTGCATCAACATTATTTGCCCACCACTGGCTGTAATCGCGGCCCGTTAACTGTTTTAAAATAGTTTTCACGTCAGTTGCAGTAAAGCCATGCGGCATTTTATATTGATTGTAAAGTGCACGATGAATATCACGGTAGCTTTGCTTACCTTGGCTGTTCTCAAGTAAATCAATATCAAGGGCCATCGAAATCAATGAACCTTCTGAGTAAATATTAGTACTGTAGTTACGAGCATGGTCACCACCTTGATTTATCCATTTATCAAAACTGGTTTCGGTGGCGCTTTGTACCTCACGCCCAGGCGATGATAAATGACGGTTGACGGTTTTCGTTAACACGTTTAAAAATTCATCCGTCGTGGCAATCCCTGAGCGCACCATTAAATGATCTTCAAAATAACTGGTTGAACCTTCCGCTATCCATAATAGTTTATCGTAATTAATATGCGTGTAATCGTAAGGAACTAAACCTTCAGGTCTATATGCTTTTACGTTCCAAGTATGGATAAATTCATGTGCTGCGGTGCTAATAAATGCAAGATAGTCTTCACGCGAGCCAAAACGGTCACGCGGACGCTGAATAATCGTTGAGTTTAAATGCTCGGTGGCACCACCTGCCCCTGAGGTTGCATGTACCATAAATACATAACGTTGGTACGGGTAAGCATCCCAAATAATATTGCCTGTTGCTACCAGCTTCTTAAGATCTTCAAGCATTTGCTCAACATCATAGTTGCCCTTGCCCCAGATCACTAATTCATAATCTCGGCCATCTACGGCAAATTTATGGAGTTCATTAATACCCGTTTCAATCGGCGAATCAACTAATACATCGTAATCTGCGGCTTTAAAGCTATGTTTTGAGCCTGCATTATCCATACCCGATACTGAGCGCCATGCTTTCGGTACATCTAGCTTAACCGTCACTGGCTCTTGACGAAATGATTCACTAAACATAAAAAAGCCTGATGCATCTATAAATGCGTGGCTATCATCAATATGGCGCGCACGTTTACCTAACTCATTAGCATACACTTGATAATCAATTTTAACTTCTGTTGGTTTATCTAAATGTACCCGCCATGTACTGGCATCAATTTTTTCCCATTTTAATGCTTTACCATTATCGCCTGTTGCTTCAAAAAAACGCACACCGTTTGCAAGGTTCAAAATTTCGTAACGACCTGTTCGCCAAGCTGGCAACTTTACATCTAAATGTGCTTGTGCCGTTTGTGGAAATTCTACGCTAACGTTGCCTAAATGATGTTCAGGTTGAGTAACAGCAAGTGAATAATTAACATCGGCCCATGCCGAGTGAGATAAAGCGGCTAATACCGATAATGCTAAAAACTTTTTCATAGAGGCTCTTAATTCATATATCAAGTGATTTTATTATGCGTGAGCCTAACAATGATGATAGAAAATGTGAATTAAAAGCGATAAATACACGTGCAGATAGGTTCGATGAATAAAAATCATCAACAAATGCTAAGTTTTTGACTTACTGACTACATTTGTGCAATTTTTGTTGTAAACTTACAACCATGTAAGATTTAATCAATGGCGGTAACTATTAGTGTCACAACAGCTCGAAGTTTTAAATAAAAAACTTAAACAAGCCATTGATACTCGTATGGTAGTTGAACATGCACGTAAGCATCAAGTAGACACATTGACACACTTTGCAGCTAAGTTATCGTTAAGCTGTAAAGGTATGGACATTGAACTTGATAATCGCTTAGCTAAGTTTCGTAGTGCGCTGGCTAAAGGGGTCGATTTTGAATTATTCGCGCCACAGATCGATGAAATTCTTACACTGCTAAAAAATCAAGAAGCACAACAGGCCACACATCAGCGTGAACTTCATAACAGTGTGCTCGATGCTGGCAAGTTACTGCAGAAAACCAAAGGGTTACCAGATGATGCACGCAGAACATTGCGTCATTTACTGGATCATGAACTGAATAATGTGCAATCGACGCGGGATTTCATTCCACTCCTTAATCGTTTAGTGACGATTTATCATCAAGCCTTACAAGTAAAACTGACTATTCCTGAATGCCAGCAAACTGCTGTGCAACCTAATTTAGCAAAAGAGTTACTCAATTTAGCTAATGATTTAGTATTTGAAGATGAAGCTGCAGATCAAGTAAAAACCATCAAAAATAATATCTCTGAAACCGATTCAGTGGATGATTTATTGACCTCTGCAATCGATATTATTCGCATCATTGCCAACAATATCAGTAAAGAGCGTCAATCTGCACAAAGCTTTTTAGTGTCATTGAACCAAACGCTTGAAGAATTACACCACTCAATTGTTTCTACAAGTAAACATTCAGAAGCAATGGGGGCTGAATTTACTGCATTAAATAAGCGCATTGAAGATAAAATTAACAATCTGACAGCACAAACCCAAAATGCTACTTCAATTTCATCATTAAAAGCCTTAGTTGATAACGAATTAAAATCGTTAAGTGAAGACTTAATTGAAAAAGAGCGCCTCGAGCAGCAAGATCGCGATATGTTGCTAAACAGTTTTCAAGAGATCAATCAACGCATTGGCAGCCTTGAAACTAAATTATCTAAATATAAAAAACGCCTGCATGAGCAACGTTTTAAAAGTTTGCTTGATGGCCTTACCAAACTGCCAAACCGAGCCGCATTTGACGAACGCTTTCATCACGAATTTCATTTGTTTGCAGTACAAGAATCCGATGTCACCTTAGTGGTGATTGATGTTGATCACTTTAAGTCTATCAACGATAAATATGGTCACAGCGCGGGTGATAAAACGTTACAAGTGATTGCCAAAGCGCTGCAAATGTCAATTCGTAAATCTGATTTTATAGCCCGCTATGGCGGTGAAGAATTTGTTTTATTAATGCCAGGTATGCCCTTAGAGCATGCCAAAAAACCTCTTGAAAAACTAAGAAAAGCGGTGAAAGGGATTCCGTTTAAGTTCAGAGATAAACAAGTAGAGATAACAGTTTCCGTCGGTGCCACGCAGTTTAAAAAAGGTGATACCCCATTGGGCGCTTTTGACCGCGCCGATGATGCTCTCTACAAAGCAAAAAATACCGGTCGTGATCGCTTGTGTATCAATAAATAACAGCGACCGACCTAGTGCTTTTTATAGCAAGGAGAACGCCTATGTTAATACAGTTAAACCCGACAGGTGTGTTAGATTTACTGTCGCAGCTCGAAGTTGATTTATTAGAGCAATCGTCTACCAGTGAGCGTTATAAGTTATTTAGAAACTGTGCGCTAGCTGTTCTCAATGTTGGCAGTCATACTGACTCCAGCTCAGAGATTTACAATAAATATCAAGATTTTGATATTCGCTTATTAAGCCGTGAGCGAGGCATAAAAATTGAACTACTCAATCCTCCGACTACGGCTTTTGTTGATGGTGAAATAATCACTGGGATCCACGAACATATTTTCTCTGTTATTCGTGATATTTTATTTATTTGTCAAAAATACGAAAAAGATTTAACCGAACAAAAAGCCATTACTCATATGGTCTTTGATATGTTGCGTAATGCCGCAGCGCTTCGCGTTAATAGCGATCCAAGTATGATTGTCTGCTGGGGTGGTCATTCTATTAATGAAAACGAATATAAATACACTAAACAAGTAGGTTATGAGCTTGGTTTACGTGGCTTAAATATTTGTACTGGCTGTGGCCCCGGTGCCATGAAAGGTCCAATGAAAGGTGCAACCATTGGACATGCAAAACAACGCAACACCAATAACCGTTATTTGGGCTTAACAGAGCCAAGTATTATTGCCGCAGAGCCACCAAATCCGATCGTCAATGAACTGGTTATTTTACCAGATATTGAAAAGCGCCTTGAAGCCTTTGTACGCACCGCCCACGCTATAATTATTTTCCCTGGCGGCGCTGGCACTGCTGAAGAGTTATTGTATTTACTAGGCATTTTACTTCACCCTGATAATGCCAAACAGTCGTTACCGGTTATTTTAACTGGGCCGAAAGAAAGTGAAAATTACTTTAGCGAATTATGCCAGTTCATTGAAATGACGTTAGGTAAGGAGGCGCTTGATAAATTTGAAGTTATTATTGATAACCCCGAATTAGTTGGGATCAAACTCAAATCTGCAATGGCAAATGTGCGTGATTACCGCAAGAGTCAGGGCGATGCATATTACTTTAACTGGACGTTAAAAATTGAAAATGAATTTCAGCAACCTTTCGCGCCAACTCATGCCAATATGGCTGGGCTTGATTTACATTTAGACCAAGAAAAACAATTACTAGCCGCTAATTTGCGCCGTGCATTTTCAGGTATTGTTGCAGGGAATGTTAAAGACGAAGGCATACAGGCAATTAAACAACATGGCCGGTTTATCATTAGCGGTGAACCGACTTTAATGAAAGCCATGGACAAACTGCTGCAAGCATTTGTTGAGCAAGGAAGAATGAAGCTCCCAGGCAGTCAATATGTTCCATGTTATGAAGTCAAAGCATAAGGGTTAATGTATTCGTGTCAGGTCAGTTACTTTTAATCGATGCGCTTAATTTAATTAGGCGCATTTATGCAGTTGATAGTAATCAAAACAAAGGCAGTGATGAGCAAATGATAAATACCTGCTGCGCGCGGGTAGCTCACGCTTGTGAAAAACTTATAAAGATCACCCAAGCAACGCATGCTATTGCTGTATTTGATGGTGATAAAAGCTGGCGGTATCATTATTACGCTCAATATAAAAGCAGCCGTGCCCCCATGCCTGAAACTCTGAAAAATTCATTAGATAAATTTAAACAGGCGATTGAGCAAACGGGTATTGTGGTGTTTGCCCCAGTAAATGATGAAGCTGATGATATTATCGCGACATTAGCCGATAAAATGGCGCAAAATCAGTTGTATAGTACAATTATCTCCACTGATAAAGGGTTTTTACCTAGCTTAAATAATTATATTAATGTGTATGATTATTTTAAAAAAGAATATTTAGATCATCACTCTATCGTACAACGTTTTGGTGTTGAGCAAGCTCGATTAATTGATTTTTGGGCAATGGCTGGTGATAAAACGAATGATATTCCGGGTATTAAGGGAATTGGTACTAAAACAGCACAAGAGATTATTAGTAAGCACGCAGATATAACATTGGCGGTAGAGGATGAAACGCTCTCTACAGCAGTTCGTAAAAAGTTAGCGACAGGAATGGCTGACTATATTACCTCTAAACATTTGGTTGGTTTACGTACAGATATTAACTTAGGCTTTAGTTTAAAGCAGTTAAGGCTCAATTAATCGCATTCACGTAGCACTGGATTTGAACTATGCGTATACTAAATTTAAGTCTCAGCGTAAGAGTGCACAATGTTTAAGAAGGTTTTTCGCTATCTCATATTAGGTTTGGGTGTATACGCCTTGATCGCTACTTTGGTCATTACTTTTTATAAAGATGATCCACAGGCGATGATCTGGCAAGACCGAGAAGCGTTCAATAAACGTTATATCGCTAAATTAAGTGTCGAAACACCGACTAACTTAAACACAGTTTTAGAGTATTTAGGCAGTCCTGATCTAACATTCGCGAAACGTGATAAAGAGGAAGTATGGCAAATTATTTTTTACCGTACTCAACATATCAAATCAGATGGGATCACGACTATGGATGAGTGTACTGGTTTACTGTTTAAAAATGGCGAATTGATTTTGTGGGGCCCAAGTGCATTTGATGCATTTGAGCAACGCGGGTAATTAATTACTTATGGATGCACTCTGCGCACAAGATCTTGCCAGCCTATTTGAAAAAACTCACCAAATATTAAGGCGTTATAATAATAAAAGTCAGTGGCCACAAATTTATCCGCTGTTGACACAACTGGCTGAGCAATATTATAAACTCTATGATTCACATCCAAATGCACTACAAGCCCAGCTTACTCTATATGCAGAAACACAAGGTTATACAACCAACTTAGTGGTCAATCAATGTGTCATTGTCGCCGCATTTTGTCGCAGTTTAAGTTACGACAGTAAAATCAGCCAATTGCTTATTTGTGTGTGTTTAACTAACTATTTATGTGTGCAAACACAAACTAATAAGCTGGCCCTGCGCCAACCTCTTACCCAACAAGAAAAAAAGCAATGGCAGTCGCGTCATCAGCTAGCAGTAAAATTACTGCAATCAGCTAACGTTCCCACTGACCATATTGCGTGTATTTTAGCGCGCTTAAATAAGTATAAGCAGGCCTTGCTAAGCACGCCAAAAATCATGATCTATGATGGACCAACGACGTTAGTTGCGTTAGCAAATATTATTGCGATGAACATTACCTATCGTACCCAAAATGATCATATTGATATCTATAAGGCAGTGGCTGATATTTATATCCGTACTCCTAACCTGTTTGCCCAACAAGCATTAAAAGCATTAATCGGTCATTTTGGCCCTTACCTGCCAGGCTCTTTAGTTAATTATAGCGATCAGCAGCTCACTTATATTGGTAAAAACCACCAGCAACGGGATTTATTAATTGCATTGCATGAGCAGCAAAAAACCAAATGGTATAGCGTTAAGGCAAAGCTAGAATCACATTCAAAACAACGCCCAAGTAAAGACAAGCGATTATTGTTTAGCGTATGGTTCAATGAGCACATAGCCCCCCCTGTTGAAATTGTAAACTTTGAAAAACAACAATTACTGATGCTGATAAGCCAAGTTAAAATACAAAAAGAATACTCATACAGTGCCCTTGCTAAATTACTCAACAATCATCCAGCGACAATTGAGTTACTTCGTGAAGCAGTGAAGCCTTATAATAAAGAGCACCTAGCAGGCAAAGATTTACGCCATTGTTTATCAATGGTCGGCTTATACAATGCACCAGCGATCATTCAACGGGTGCTCTTTGAGCAATTAGTAAACTACCAAGCACATCCATTAATGCAACATATACAATTACGCTTACAGGCAATAATAAGTTTATTAAACCAGCTGGTAAGTCGTGATCAACACAACCAGTTCGAGCACCTCGCTTTGCCTATTTATGGTTACGTTAATTATTTGATTGAATACTGTAGCACCACAATTAGCCGTAAGACAGTGTATGAACACTCACCTAAAAGTGATGTAAGTATGCCCTTTGCGTGGCTATTTGGTGTCACGGTTCATGATAGTGGGCATTTATCGGCTTATTTACTTGAATTGCTTGGTGACAATCCATGGACACAAGCGCTCTTAGATGCAGAGCAGCAAAAAAAACAACACTTATCTGCAGAGGCACAATTATGGGTTGCAATAAAACTCGTCGTTATAAAGGTGTATCAACCCAACGTAATACAAAGTAGTTGGCAAACACACACTTTTGAGCAAGTGTTAAAACGCTTAGATTGGCAGTCCAGCGAGGATTTTTATGCACAGCTACCAAGCCTAGGTTTAAGCAATAGCGTATGAATATTTATTAGACATAGTGACTAATTTAGTGCGTTTTCGTGGGTTTTACTGGCAAAAAGTTGAATAAATTGCTATAAAAGCCGCTTGTATTTTCAAACTCATTCACGTAAATAATCTAACAAGTAATCGCTTAATACCAATCGTGTTAAGTTACTAGCCATTTATAGCGACAGATAAATAGAGTGATAACAAGGCATAAATTTCGACATGTAGTTGTTCTACTTGAGAAATTCATAACGCAGTTAGCGCTTTATTTAGCACGCTAGAATGGTTAAATATTTAAGTCGATTGGTATAATAATGCGTCACATTTACGTGCATTTCTAACTCGTAATAGGAAAAGTTCATGGCCAAACAAACCATCACAGTGATCAAAGGCGACGGCATCGGTCCGAGTATTATTGATTCAGCCCTTGAGATCTTAACAGCCGCAGGGTGCGATTTTGATTATGAATTCGTTGATGCAGGTCTTGCAGCCCTAGAAAAGACCGGTGAATTATTACCACAAGATACCATTGATACTATTGCGCGTAATAAAATTACTCTTAAAGGCCCACTAACTACGCCAGTTGGTGAAGGTTTTACTTCAATCAATGTAACATTACGAAAGCAGTTTGGTTTATACGCCAATGTACGCCCAGTAAAGTCATTTGTTGGCACCAAAGCACGTTATGAAGACATTGATATCATCACGGTACGTGAAAATACGCAAGGTATGTATTCAGGTTTAGGCCAAGTGACATCAGAAGATGGCAACGAAGCACAAGCAATGTCTATGATCACCCGTGAAGGTGCTGAAAAAATCGTTACTTTTGCCTACGAACTAGCCGTGCGTGAAGGTCGTAAAAAAGTGACAGCGGTTCACAAAGCTAACATTTTAAAATCAACTTCAGGTTTATTCTTAAAAGTAGCTCGTGAAGTTGCTGAGCGTTATCCTGAAATTGAATCAACTGAAATGATTGTTGATGCAACCTGTATGAAACTGGTAATGAGCCCTGAAGAGTTTGACGTTATCGTTACTACAAACCTGTTTGGTGATATTTTATCTGATCTATGTGCTGGTCTAGTAGGCGGTTTAGGTATGGCACCTGGCGCTAACATCGGTGAAGATGCAGCAATCTTTGAAGCAGTTCATGGCAGCGCACCTGATATTGCTGGTAAAAATTTAGCAAATCCAACCTCTGTTATTTTGGCATCTATTCAAATGTTAGAGCATTTAGAAATGGGCGAAACTGCAGAGCGTATTCGCAGTGCTGTAGCTGACGTAATTAAATCGGGTGATCGTACCACTCGCGATTTAGGTGGCAGTCACGGTACTACTGACTTCACTCAAGCTGTTATCGACCGTTTATAAACCAAACCTAGATTATTAGCATTATAATAAAAGCCAGTATTTACTGGCTTTTTTGTCACTTAGTTTATGCTTGTCTCTTTGTTCGAAAACTGAGCGGTAGCAGTAACAATAACCAAAATATACTTCCGCCACTGGAGCCTGAACTGGCAACTTGTTTTTGCACTGTTACCATAAGCTTGCTAGACGGTAAGGTGTTTTTTATGCCTTTTGCAGAGGTATCAGTCACGATCAGTGTCACTGTATAACTTCCCGCTTGGTTATAAGTATGTGTAGGATTAGCCCGTTGGCTTACAGCACTGCCATCTCCAAAATCCCAACTGTAAGTGTAATTATTAAACCCGCCTTTGGTATCACTGTTAAAATTAACCAGTAAATCTTTTGCACTGTAACTGGCCTGTGTTGTAAGTAATACATTTGCCGACACTTGGGTTGCAAAAGACTGCATAGCGCCATTTGCATCAGTTACAATAACGCTCAAGGTATAATCGCCACTGTATTCATAGCGGTAGTTAATGCTCTGCCCTTTCGCAGTTGAGCCATCACCTAATTGCCATGCATAGTCATAAGGTGCTTGACCACCTGATACAGTGACTTTTGCAGTAACATTGCCTTTCTCTATACTGGTATCCACACTAGAAATTGATAACGGCGCAGTAAGCACAAAAGTCATCGATTCTTGAAACTGCTGCCCTTGTTCATTAGTACGAGTAAAACCCACAGTGTAACTACCGTAATCGGCAAATTTATGATTTGGATTCAATTCATCACTACTTTGTCCATCACCAAACTGCCAGTTAAAACTATCGGTTGGGGTCAACGCCATTCCTTTAATTTCAAAACTCGCTTCGAGATCATTAGTAATTACATTGATCCCAGACTGTGGTGTATAGCCTAAATTCAATTCAATTGAGCTATTATTAATCGCTTGCTCAACAATAGAAAAATTAAAACCAAACGTTGAAACTTTTACACCAGAGGCCGGTTGCGTGGCAAAACTGTAATCATTATTATCATTAAACTCAGTGATTGCTGTTAACTGCGTATCGCCTAAACCTTGGCGCTGATCATAAAGACTAAAAGCAGCATCTCTTAACTGAATCGTAGTACTGGCAGGTGCGCTGCTATTACCTTTTGCAATGGCATTTTGATCGGCATCAACAACCAATATAAACCCTTCACCAATATGCTCAGGAGTATTATTATCTGTATACTGTTCATTAGCAGACCAAAGTAATAAACCCGGTGAATACTGCTCAACTTGTAAACCACTATCTATTCCTAAATAACTACGTAACTGTAAATAGTAATTGTGTGGTTTTGCATAGATGTGATCCCCCACTCGGCTAAAGCCATCAAGTTGTGCTTGTGTTGACTGCTCTGCATTATCTTGCCAAACGAAAGTATCACCTTGGCTAATGGTCATATCATCAACCACTAGACCAAAATAATGAGTATAAGTGTCCGTTTTATAGTTAAAACTAAGTGTGATTGTTTGACCAGCATAAGCTGATAAGTCAAAACGATGCCGTAAATAATTATTCGGCTGCTGAGCGTCATTTACTGAACTTGAAGACCCTGTTATATATGGACCAATGTCTCCATAAAATGGATTGACTGCTTGAGTATATTGCGAAGCAATAGGCTGTGCGTTTACTAATACTTGAGCATAATCATAATCCGTTTCAATGCTGTAATAGGCACTTAAATCAAGATAAGTAGGCTGCGTACTTGCAGGTATATTAACTGTAAATGTCATACTTTTTGAAACATTATCACCACTGCCAGAGTAGTATTGCAAGTGCCCTTCTACTGCTTGATAAAACGGTTGTAAGTTGGTTGGTAGGGTGATTTTTAACTGGTTTAATTCAGTTGATACCCCACTACTATGGCGAAGTATTTGCTGTTGATTGGTATCGATTTCGTCTAACGATATCGTCGTTTGATTAAGCCAGTTTCCTTGATAACGGTTTTGTAAGTACTCGAGTGCATAAGGACTGAACATCACCGGCTGTGAGCCACGAGGTGAGCCTGCCCAACTACCACCAGACATCACAGACCAAAGCGCAACTGGCTCCCCCAGCGCACTGCCGGTTAAATCATATTCATCAGGCAAACCTAAGTCGTGACCAAACTCATGTACCACCACGCCAATACCAGCATCGATAGGATTTATAGTATAACCAAATAAACGAATACTACTGCCATCAACCGCACTTGGCTGATTGTTTTGGTCGTACACATAAAAACGATGTGACCAAATTGCATCAGTACCCAGTACGCCACCACCGGCTTCCTCACCTATACTCGAGTGGAAAATCATAACATGGTCAATAATCCCATCAGGTTCATTGGTGATCCCATCACCATCACGATCATCCAAATCTGTTAAATCATAATCGGCTAAATTAATATTAAATTTGGCTACGGCTTTTTCTACCGCTTCATGCACTAAACTAGGGGCATCAATATCATTATTACCCCCTTGGCGAGCCCCATAACTTTTCGCATCATTATCGGCTGTTACCCAGCCATAAACTTGACCCGTAAATGCTAAGCTTTCCCCTGAGGCTTGCTGATAGTATTGATACGCTGTTTGCAACGGTTGCTGCTGTGGACCTGAGTAACCATCAGTAGCGAACAACATTTGTTGGTAATGCTGCTGACTATAGCTTGAGTAGTACATATCGCTATCAACTGCGGCTAAGCCATTATCATCATGAGGTAAGTCAGGAAAATCAACCAATATAGCCAACACTTTTACGGTATTGTGCGTCGAGTTAGGTAACTGCGAAGACACACTCGCTAAGCGCTGAGCCATTTTTCGTTGTTGGGTTAAAACTTGAGGGTTAAGCTGCCGACGTGAATGCATCGATTCACCACGGCCAATATAATCAGACAATAATTTGTCATGCGCTATTTTATCGTCAAGCTGCCCGCGTTTATCTAACCAATATAAAATTCGCTCTTTGTTAACGACCCCAATATCAGTTGGGCTACTATTTTGTGGTTTTGCCACACTCTGTTGACTTAACAATGCCAAAGTCAGGCCACATAACAATTGTGAGTATTTCACAGGATCACCTATCAACAACTCCATAACGATAATAATAGCGAATAATTTATATACTTACATTACATTTATAGATATACAGTGAATATCGCCACGCTTCAAAAAAGCATAATTTCTTTGCTTTTAACGGTTAAAAATGCAATTTAAAGCAACTTTTAAATATAAAAACAATTAATTTGGAATTTTAATGCAACATTGCCGTTTTGGCTGTTGACATTAGCTGGCAAAACCTTTAAAAATAAGACTATTAAATTTGTAGACTAAATGAGTTATTCGGCTATCTCAGCGCAATAACTCATTTGAACTTATATAACAAATACCGAGAAGAAAAATAACGTTATGAAATATCAATTTCACCTAGTCACTGTACTCGTACTGGTCTTAGTTTTAAGCCCAGCGGGGATGTATTAGAAGGTGAAATAGCTTTTTAAAAACCCCCGCCCTAAGCGGGGGTTTTTTTATGCATTTAAATTATACGGTAATTGCACAGAATAAATGGGGAGTGCGTGCAATAGCACATTATTACTCATGATAATAATCAATCGGTAACAGGCACACAGAGGAATGAGGATGAGTACACAACAATATAATGGCTCCGAACTAGTTGTTCAGGCATTAAAGGCATTGAAGGTAAAATATATATTTGGCTACCCCGGTGGCTCAGTATTAGATCTTTATGATGCATTATTTCAGCAAGATGATGTTGAGCATATTTTAGTTCGTCATGAACAAGCAGCAACCCATATGGCTGATGGTTATGCACGTGCCACAGGTGAAGTGGGCGTAGTATTAGCAACATCAGGTCCAGGTGCGACAAACTGTATCACGGGGATCGCTACAGCCTATATGGATTCTATTCCTATGGTAGTGCTATCCGGTCAAGTGCCGACTAACTTAATTGGTGATGATGCATTTCAAGAAACCGATATTGTTGGTTGCTCTCGGCCAATCGTAAAACACAGTTTTAACTGTCGTAGCGCAAAAGATATTCCTAAAATTTTGGCTAAAGCATTTTATATTGCAAGTACTGGACGCCCAGGTCCTGTGGTCGTAGAACTGCCAAAAGATATGTTAAACCCTGCACTTAAATTTGATTTTGAGTTTCCAGCAACCACAGAGCTGAGAACCTATAGCCCAAATACCAAAGGCCACCCAAAGCAAATTCGCAAAGCCGTTGCCGCTATTTTAGAAGCTAAAAAACTGGTCATTTACTCTGGTGGCGGGATTATTATTTCTAACACTTCAGAGCAACTGACTCATTTGGTTGAATCACTCAATGCACCAATCACTAATACCTTAATGGGATTGGGCGGTATTTCCGGGGTTCACCCTAATTTCGTTGGTATGCTAGGTATGCACGGGAGCCTTGAAGCAAATAAGGCGATGGCAAATGCCGATGTGATCTTAGCTCTAGGCGCCCGATTTGATGACAGGGTAACCAATAACGTGAAGAAATTTTGTCCCAATGCGACGATTGTTCATGTTGATGTTGATCCGACCTCTATTTCAAAAACGATCAAAGCCCACATTCCAGTCGTCGGTTGTTTATCAACCGTACTTGAGCAATTACAGACAGCCATAGATAAAAGTCCAATCAAAATTGATCGTAGTGCTCAAGAAGATTGGTGGCGTCAGATCATTAGCTGGCGTGAACAAAAATGTTTAAGCTACAGCACCGCGGGCGATAAAATAAAGCCTCAGGCCGTCATTGAAGCAATTTATAAAGCTACCAATGGTGATGCCTATATAAGCTCTGATGTAGGTCAGCATCAGATGTTTGCGGCGCAGTACTACCCGTTTAAAAACCCGCGCCAATGGATCAACTCAGGGGGTCTTGGCACTATGGGCTTTGGTCTGCCAGCGGCAATGGGAGTAAAACTTGCGTTCCCGGATAAAGAGTCAGTGTGTGTCACCGGTGATGGTTCGATTCAAATGAACATTCAAGAACTTTCGACATGTTTACAATATAACTTGGCTGTAAAAGTGGTGTCACTGAATAACCGCTCTCTGGGTATGGTGCGTCAATGGCAAGATATGGTCTATGGCGGTCGTCACTCATCGTCGTATATGGAATCGTTACCTGATTTCGTCAAACTTGCTGAAAGTTATGGCCATGTCGGTATTCGCGTTAATACTCTTGATGAACTACAGCCGGCAATCGATAAAGCCATGTCGATCACTGACCGTTTAGTGTTTTTAGATATTCTTGTTGATGAAAATGAACATGTATACCCAATGCAAATTAAGCTTGGAGCAGTTGATGAAATGTGGTTACGTAAAGGAGTGAAAGCATAATGCGTCGTATATTATCTATTTTACTTGAGAATGAACCAGGCTCATTGTCGCGTATTGTTGGCCTATTCTCACAACGAGCTTATAACATCGATAGTTTAACCGTTGGCACAACAGACGATCATTCTTTATCACGTATTACTATCACTACCATGGGTGATGACCGTGTGGTTGAGCAAATCACTAAACAGGTTAATAAATTAGTTGATGTATTAAAAATTATTGATCTAACTGAAATGGCGCATATTGAACGTGAGCTGCTATTAGTAAAAGTATTCGCTCAAGATGAAGCTAAAAGAGCGGCAGTAACGCGAGTGGTCGATGTATTCCAAGGGACTATTTTAGACATGGGTCGCAACAGCTACACATTGCAGCTTGTTAGTAGCACAGATAAAATTGAATCGTTTTTAGATACCTTACGTCATGAGACAGACATAATTGAAGTTGTACGCTCTGGTGCGGTAGGTATTGGCCGCGGTGATAAAGCACTAAAAGCTTAAACCTTAGATTAATGAGCAGATACAAAAAAAGGGCTAATTAGCCCTTTTTTATTTAACCAATCTAATTGATTAAGGATTAACTTGATCTTTAAGACCTTTACCTGCTTTAAAGCTTGGGATAGTTGCCGCTGAAATTTGGATTTCGGCACCAGTTTGTGGGTTACGGCCAGTACGTGCAGCACGCTCTTTTACAGAGAAAGTACCAAAACCAACTAGTGCAACTGAATTACCTTCTTTTAAAGAAGAAGTAACAGCACCAGTGAATGCGTCAAGTGCGCGTGTAGCTGCTGCTTTAGAGATTTCTGCATCAGTAGCGATTTTTTCAACTAATTGAGCTTTATTCATTTGTTAAATTCCTATTCGTTATTATTTTGCCTTCGCAAAACCTATCTTTATGCATTTTTTAAGTATTGGCAACAGCAAAATGCTTTTTTCGCGTAAATTCTTAAAAAATGAGTAAATTTTAAATAATTGCCGAAATAAATATTGATTTAAAGATTAACCAACAATGAATTTAAGCAGTATTTAATAAATCAATATGACAATTTGTTTATCATTCAACTTTTTCGATAACTAAGGTCACTTCCCCAACCTCAATGCCAAACTTATCAATAGCTGTACGGTTAATCAAGCGCGATTGTGTTACCAGATACATCCAATCATCTAAATTAACTTCAATGGTGTCATCTCCATAGGGTAATTTAAGGGTATATTGCCAATGAAATACACTGCCATTACTTTTTCCTTTCGCGATACCTATCACATCACCTGCAGTGCCAGTTAAAGTATTGTCAGCATTGAGTGTTATTTTCCACACTCGGCGTTGGGTTTCACCATCGTCGTAAACGAAATCTTCCTCTATAACGCCGTTATTGCCATCCCAACTCGCATTCATGTCAACGACCATCTTACGGGTTACTTCACCTTTAAAGTCTTGGACAACGCCATAGGCTTTCAATTTGCCATTAAAAAATTGTTTAAAATTAAATTCTGGCTGACTTCCTTGGTAATACTCAACATCTGGCGCAGCACAGCTACTTAATAAAAATGTGCAACTAAGTAAAAATAATATAGTAATTCGCTTCATGTTATTGCCCTATTAGTTGTTTTCGCATCTGTGGCTCAGAGGTATTAGCATCAAGCCAAATAGCTAAAAAGTCATCCGCAAAACCACTTTGCTCTATAGCCCCTAGCTTTTTATCATTAAAATAAAATGTGCCAATACCATTTTCATCCGTAATGAACGATAGCGATTCACCTTTTTTGATATCCGGCCAAAGCGCAGCTAACTGTGCATCGTATTTTTTAATGATCTCTTTTTTGCCCAAATGCTGCCATTGTTCGTTCGTCGCTTTGATTATGTCCTTGGCAGCAAAATCGCGTAAATAGGTCAATGTCAGTTTAGTGGGGTGATTGCCAAACTGATAGCTCCCCGATGGGGTTGCTAACTGCGCCTGATAAACATCCCAAAATAGATACTCAAAACGAGCCTCACCGACCACTTTAAAATCAGCAGCAAAGCTTCGGCTGCATACCAATACACTTAAAATAATTAGCCCTTTAGTTAATCTTGCTATCATTACCGGACTCCAAATTTCTAAGTTAAATAGTTACACCTGTATGTTCATTTATGTTCAGAAACTAACAGGTACTTTTTGCTGTATGTATTTATAATCCTGATAAAATTGAACATAAACGACCAAGCTAAACCATATATAAGCCAAAATTGCCAAACTACAGGATGAACCTCTAACGCCCCAAAGCGTGCACCAGCAATATAACTTGCGGGGGCAAAAACTGCACAGAGCAACAGCGCTAAATACCAAGGCGTGCGATGCAAAAATTGCATTGATGTATTGATGGTTAACAGTAAAGCACACCAAAGTAATACAAACCACAATGGAAAGGGCGATATACTAAAAGATAAAAAGCCAACCTCAACCATCAAATATTCAAAGCTTAACGAGATCATTAAGCCATAGCACAGTAACAGCATATCTTGTTGCTTTTGTTGCGACAGACATAACATCACTATGATGATTAATAAAATCGGTATGATAGCGCGCTGCTCAAGGAATAATGCTAAAAACCACACTCCTTGAAACAGCAAAAAATTAATAACTGAGCGCAATGTCATCACTTGAATGGTTAAAACGCGGTTTACGGGCAACTAAATGCACTGTACTGGTTACTCGCGCCCTAAATGCGCCTTCACAGTAAGCTAAGTAAAATAACCATAATCGATAAAAGCGCTGGTCAAACTTAACTTTGTCGATTTCTGGCCAGCTTGCGATAAACCGTGTGCGCCAATCAGCTAAGGTTCTTGCATAATGAACGCCGATATCGTTAATGCTGTGTACCACCATGTCTGATTGACTTTTTATTTGCTTATTCATTTCATCAATACACGGTAAACAACCACCAGGGAAGATATACTGCTGAATAAAATCAGAATTTTTCAGGTAATGTTGATAGCGTTGATCAGCAATTGTAATTGCTTGGATCAGCATTGCACCACTGTCTTTGAGTAAGTCATTACATTTTTTGAAAAAGCTGGGTAGGTATTCATGACCAACCGCTTCTATCATTTCTATTGACACTAGCTTATCGTAACTGCCTTCGAGTAAACGATAATCTTGTTTCAATAAGGTTATCTTATCTTCAAGCCCCAACTGGATAATTTTTTCTGCCACAAACGCATGTTGCTCATCAGAAATAGTTGTAGTAGTAACGTGGCAGTCATAATGTGTTGCAGCATGAATGGCAAACGCTCCCCACCCTGTGCCAATTTCAATAACCGTTTCACCGGGTTGTAAATCTACTTGTTGGCAGATTAAATCAAGCTTATGACTTTGTGCTTGCTCAAGAGAAGCATCTTTTGATGGGTAGACAGCGCTTGAGTAAAGCATTTCAGTGCTTAAAAATGATGAATACAACTCATTGCCTAAATCGTAATGAGCAACAATGTTTTTCTTTGAACCTTGCTCAGAATTTTTGTTTTTACGGTGATTTATTCGATTGTAAAGATTACTAATAAACGCAAACTTACGTTCAAATTGGTCCAGTTGAGCCTGATTAATGGCAAAAATTTCAATCAACTGAGTTAAGTTAGTACATTCCCACTGGCCCAAAATATAAGCTTCGCCAGCTCCGACACTGCCAGAGAGCGCAAATGCTTTATACATTGCCGGATTATTAACAACTACTTTAGCCTGCAAGTGACTTTGAGGATCACCAAAGTGTTGAACGTCGTTACCATCAACTAGGGTAATTGCGCCAACTTCAATGCTATCAAACGCACCAATGACTAACTTTTTATACAGCTTACTTAACAAGCTACTTGATGCGTTATCAGCTAAACTGGATATTTTTTCCATCTCATGACCTTCATTATTTTAGCTTATCAATTCTTGCCTGAGTGACCTAAAAAAGGCACTCGCTTACAAAATAGTTTAAACGCCTGTACGTAAATTCCTTTCATCACATTGATGGTCATGGCAGGAAAACGTTTCAGTAACGCAGTAACCGCAGCACGACTGAGTGACTGGCGTTGTAAACGCAAACTGGCAGTAAATAATAGCGTATTATCTTTTTTATTTTCTATATGGATCATAGTATTGTGCTTTGTTAAACGCACTTTCCAGTGGTAATCCATATCTAAACTCATAAATGGTGATACGGAGAAAGCCTTTTTAAAGTTCACTTTCCTGTGTAAATCAACCAAGTAATAGTGTCGCTCGTTCCAGGGGGTATTACTCACTTCAGCAACCATATAGGGAAAATCGCCATCAGCCGTTTCATAGAAGAAAAAGTTAACTGGGCTAAAATACACCCCAAAACAGCGCAGCTGTCCGAGCATATAGACATTACTAAACGGAGCAGTAATCCCCAGCTCGACAATTTTATTAATTGCTCGTTGTTTGATTGGTTGTTGAGTATCTAAATCACGATTAAGATAATCGGATTGTTTAAATTTAAGTGCTTTAAAGCCTGTTGTTCCAAGCCAAGGGTGAACACCATCAAGTTGCTGAGGAGCATTAAGATCAACCCACATCATGTACAACTGATAATTAAAGCTATGCGCTTTAATTGCTAATCGGTGATGACGAACATCACCGATTAAAAGTGCACTATTCAAATTCAACCCCAAGTTTGCGAGCAACATCTACAGCGCTTTTCACGCCGTCTTCGTGAAATCCGTTATACCAATAAGCGCCACAAAAATAACTGTTGTTGGCTCCATCAATAAGCTGTTTCTGTTGCTGAGCAGCAATAGACGTTTTATTGAATACTGGATGATGATACGTAAATTCTCGGAGTATTTTAGTTTTATCAATTCCCTCGCGGTGATTAAGCGTGACACAAAATTGCGTTTTGCTTGTTATGCCTTGCAAAATATTCATTTGATAAGTTACAACAGCAGCTTTATCAAGATTATCGGTAAGTAGATAATTCCAACTTGCCCATGCGGCTTTACGTTTTGGCAGCAAAGCAGTGTCAGTATGCAAAATCACTGAATTTTCAGTGTAGGGAATGGCTGATAAAATTGCTTTTTCATCTGTGCTTGGGTTTTCAAGTAAAGCGAGAGCTTGATCAGAATGACAAGCAAAAATCACTTTATCAAATTGCTCAACAGTACCATTTTTCAATCGGATCAACACCTGCTCCGGGGTGCGAAAAATAGACTGTATATCCGTGTTCAATTTTATTTTATCTTTAAAACCACTGATCAATGGATTGATATATTCCCTTGAACCACCGGGAATAACATACCACTGCGGACGATTAGTAATATCTAATAAGCCATGATTGAAAAAGAATTTTACAAAAAACTCAACGCCAACATTACTCATTTCTTTAATACTTGTTGACCAGATAGCTGCGCCCATTGGCAAAATATAATGGTAACGAAAAAAATCATTAAAACCGTGTTGGTCGAGCAACTGACCTAGCATCTGCTCACTTTGGTAGTCGTTGTCATGATATAGTTTTTTACACAAGGTGTTAAAACGCACAATATCACTAAGTAACTTCCAAAAACGCGGACGAAATATATTGCGCTTTTGAGCAAACAAACTGGCAAAAGTGTGGCCATTGTATTCAAAACCAGTTTGCTGATTATGCACACTAAAACTCATTTCTGTCGGTTGTCGTTCAACGCCGATGCGCTTTAACAGCTTTTCAAAATAAGGGTAAGTGCGATCATTAAAAACAATAAAGCCAGTATCAATAGCACGCTTAACACCATCAACCTGTATATCTATCGTTGCGGTGTGCCCACCAATGTAGTTGTTTTTTTCAAATACCGTAATATCATACTTTTTGTGCAACAAATGCGCGCAGCTTAATCCTGCAATTCCAGAACCTATAATTGCTATTTTTTTCAACGACTTAATCCTTTTGCAAGCATGAGCCAAATTGGCAGCGGCAACATGCGTAAACATTTTAAAATAAGGGTAAAACGATAAGGAAAATGCACCTCTTTGCGGCGCTTAGCGACCCCTTTGATAATATAATTTGCCGCTTTTTCTGCAGTAACTGCCATTGGCATTGGAAAATCGTTTTTTTGAGTCAACGGTGTTTTAACAAAGCCTGGATGCACTAAGGTTACGTCAATATCAGCTAAATCAATGGCTAAACTTTTTGCTAAGTAACTGACCCCAGCTTTTGATGCGCCATATGCTTGTGAGCGCGGTAACGGTAAATAAGTTACGCTTGAACTGACAATCACCAACTGACCACCGGACTTTATCCTCGGTAGTAAAGCCTCAAGACAGTAACCCATCGAAAGCAAATTAGTAGTAACAACGCGGGTAAACAATGCACTGTCAAAATTATGCGCATCATCGATATACTCACAATTGCCAGCATTAAGAATAACGCGATCAAATTGCGTATAAGCAACAGTGCTACTTCGTATTTCTTGTAAATCAGTAGCGTCAAACTGACAACTTTCAATATTCGTTAGTTGCGCAAGTTCGTTTAGTTTTTCTTGGTTACGCCCACAAGCGATCACTGTATCCCCGGCTTGCGCATACAGTTTCGCAAGTTGTTCACCAATACCTGATGTTGCACCTGTTATAAGCGTGATCATTATTCCGCTGCCTTATTATCTATGTATTTAATAATTGAACCGAGAATAGGGATATGTCGATAAAGTAATGCACCAGCATCAAAGTAGTCTTTATGAAGGCTGATTTTGTCACCAGTAAATGTTAACTTGCTATGGCCTGCTACGGCTATTTGCTGGCCATTACTAAGCTTTGGATGGCGATAATACATAGTCCAGTAAACAAAAGCATTATCGCCTACACTAACAGCATCACTGATATCAAACGTGCATTCAATAACATTACTATAAAGTTTAGCAAAATATTGATGTAAGTCAGCTAAACCATCGACTTCATGCAATGGATCAGAAAAGTGAATGTCTGCAGCATAAATATCACTCAGTAAATGTAGATTTTCTTTACTTAGCTTTTGGTATATCGCGATAAATTTATCTGTTCTGTGGTTGCTCATATCATACCTTAAATGCATCAAGCGCTCGTAAGCGAGCCGTTTTATGATCAACGATTGCTGGCCAATAAACTGCTTTTGCTTTGCCGCTTTTCGCTAAATATTCATGTGGAAAATGAATTTGCTTATTCGGCACATTTTCCAACTCCGGTATATATTTACGAATAAAATCACCATCAGGATCAAATCGCTCACTTTGAGTAATCGGGTTGAATATTCTAAAGTATGGCTGGGCATCGCACCCGGTACTTGCAGCCCATTGCCAACCGCCGTTGTTAGACGCTAAATCGCCATCGATCAAATGCTGCATAAAGAAACGTTCACCTTTACGCCAATCAATTAACAAGTGTTTGGTAAGAAAACTGGCAACTACCATTCGTAAGCGATTATGCATCCAGCCAGTTTGAATAAGCTGTCTCATAGCGGCATCAACAAGCGGGTAGCCTGTTTTACCTTCACACCAAGCAGTGAAATCAGCCTCATCAGTTCGCCACTTTACTGGGTCATATTTCTCATTAAAATTGTTATATTTATTAAGTTTTGGATAAGCCACAATTAAATGACGATAAAACTCACGCCACACTAACTCGTTGACCCAAGTAAATAAATTGCTTTTAGAGCTACTTAAAACATCGACATATTGTTGCTGTACAAGAGCAATTAATTGCTGAACGCTGACAATGCCTAAAGCTAAATACGGACTTAAGCCTGATGTGCCTTTAATACTTGGAATATCTCGCTGATCTTTATAACTGAGTAATTTATCGCTGATAAAGCGGGCACAGATTTGACTTAATGACGCATCATCAACTGGCCACTTATGTGAGGAATCATCACCGGTAAGTAACGCTGAACCTTGCCAAGGTATTGGGCTAAACATTGTCGGGGGGGCTTGAAAATAAAAATGAGTATCTTGATATTGCTTTAGCCAGGCATTTTTAAAAGGGGTGAACACCTTAAACATCTCACCACTTTGATTCAGTACCGTTCCAGGCGGTGCAACCACGTCACCATCAAACAAGGTGACTGATACTTTAAGTTCATCAGTATGATGTAAAAATGCGTTATCGCGCTCAACTTCATTAATTTCATATTCTTTATTGGCAAATAACTGCGTTACTGAATGTCGCTGGCAGAATTCGCTTAACTGCTGCACACATCCTGCGTAATTACCCGCTTCAATGATATGCAAGGTGATGCCATTATCAGCTAGTAACTGACCTAAGAAGTTTAACCTTCGTTTTAGCAAATCAATTTGTATTGAAGCAACACCATGGCGTTGCCATTGTTGCTCAGTGATAAAAAATATAGCGTCTTTACAACCATTGTCGATTGCTTGATAAAGGGCATGATTATTAAAAAGGCGCAAATCGCGCCTAAACCAAAATACAGTGTTCATTAAATTCCGTAGCGTAATTTAAGTTCGTGAGGATAAGGGTTGAAGTAAACTTGCTTTGCTAAGTATTCGTTTGGATGTACTTTCAAATGATGTTTTAAGAGTGTCAGCGGTACATACAGCGGCACTAAACCTGAGCGATACTCATCAATTGCATCTCGTAACTCTTCTTTTTCAATTTTGGATAAATGTTTTTTAAAGTAGCCTTGTAAGTGCATTAAAGTATTGCTGTTATTTTTGCGTGAGGCAGGTCTTTTCAGCGCTGCCATTAAACCTGCAATATAATCGTCAGCAAGCTGCTCAAAATCATCGCCAACATAGGTGCCCAGTAAATTACCAAGATCTTTATATGCCTGATAATTGTGAGCCATTAACAAATACTTATATTGCGCATGAAACTGCGTTAACCTATGCAGGGTTGCTGGTTGTTGACGCAATAATTGCCAGTTTTTATAAGTAAACACTCGCATTACAAAGTTTTCACGCAAGTGCATATCATTTAAACGACCATTTTCTTCACACGGTAACAATGGGTTGTGAGCCATAATTTGCGCAGCAAAAAAACCCACGCCTTCTGATGTATTACCGGTGCCTGCTTCATTGTATATTTTGATCCGTTCCATGCCGCAGCTTGGACTTTTAGCACAAAAAACAAAGCCGCTTAATTGTGCAGCCTGCTCTGTGGCAACTTTTTTACCGTACTCTGTCAATTGTGGGCCAACATCACCACTGCCGTCAGGACGGCACACTTTAATAGTTGTGCCTACTTTAACCTGTCTAATTGTCGGTCTTGGGATCGGTAGACCTACCGCCACTTCAGGACAAAAACGCTTATATTCAACATGTTTAGCGAATTCATCCATGCAAAAATTTGATTTTTTATGGCCACTATCAAACCGAACTTTCTCACCTGCAAGGCATGCACTGATGCCTATTTGAATAGTCGATTGCTGCATATACACTCCTAGTAAATCAAATTGCCAATTGGATTGAGTAACTTACTCAGTCCTTTATTAAAGTGTAGAGCACTACTGACTACTGTGTAACATAAACAGCCTTTTTCTGTGATCGGAGTGTGTTGATGACGACCATCGAGCCACATAAAGTCGCCAGGCACATAATGATCGTCTTCATCACTAAACTCACCATCGAGTAATAAAGTCAGTTCAAAACCAGTGTGGGTATGTTCAGGGATTTCCCCACCAGCATCTATGTGTAGCAAACTCGAACGTAGCGCACCATCATCGAGAGCGATACGAGAACGTGATAACTTACCCATTTGCATAAACTTACTATGTGAAATACGGGCAAGAGCACGAGGCAATTGATAATTTTGCTGATTGACAAGGATAGTTTGTGGCGTCACTTTATATACATCATCAACACTATCGTCAGCGGTAATTGCATCAAGTAATGATAGTTCATCAATAGCTAAATCTGTAGTTTGCAGTTGTTCATTATGATGCGCAAACACATCTACAGCATTTTGCGCTTCAATGCGTTGCACTTTATCTTTACAGCAACTACACATGTCAAGATGAATAGCGACAGCAACACTGATACTCGCCGGTAATGACGCATTACAATACTGCGCTAATAGCGCATCACTTGGGTGATGTTTAATCATTGCGGTCTCCCATTTCATTGCGTAATTTTTGTAACGCTAAACGTAAACGTGACTTCACAGTACCAATTGGAATATTCAATTGATCTGCAAGTTGCTCTTGTGACATATCTTGAAAATAAACGCCTTTAACAACATCGCGTTGAGCTTGAGGTAATTTATCGAGGTAATTTTTGATTTGCTGGTTTTCAAGATGATCACTAAATTCATGGTCGGCATTATCATGTTGCTCAACTAGCGGCCAAATATCTTCGCTAATATTGTCTTCTTTGTTACTTTTCATTTTTCTGAGCATATCAAATGATGCGTTACGCATTACGGTATATACCCACGTTGTAGCTGCACCTTTATCATTATTATAAAGATGTGCTTTTCGCCACACTGAGGTAAGGGTGTCTTGCACTAATTCCATCGCTTGCGCTTCTGAATTAAATTGCTTAATACCAAAGCGTTTTATTTTCGGTGAAAAGTACGCAAATAAATAAGCAAAAGCCTGTTTATCACGATTAGCTGCAACCGCAGATAATGCATCTGCAAGTTCTTTGCTTGGCGTTTGTGGCATGGCAGTGTAATTACCTGTGTTAGGTTCACAACGTGTTGAAAGTTGTTGACTTACCATCATAATATTCCTATTAGTGTTCTTGCTTGTGCAATACGCAGAGCAACTAAAATAAGATCATATTAATTAGGAAAATTCGTTATTAATCACAGTATGAAGGAAAGAGTGGATATTCGCAAAGTCCGATTTAAAGGCAAGCTGTTGTTTTTTATCAATTGAAATAGGTAATAATTCAAGCCATCTTGCAAGCACCCAGTTTAGATCATCAAAGTGTGTCTGGCGGTATAAATCGGTTAACTCTAGATTAGCAGCAAACAACTGCTCTAGTGCCGTTACTAAATATGAATCATCGCGCTCTAAGTTGTGAGGTTGTTCAAACCAAAGAGATGTTTTAGGTGCAGATAGCTGACCGAAACGCAGTTGCTGTTTATCTTGAGTTATATCAGTTAACTCAACTACAGATTTGGCCACCACATCAATTAATAGTTGTCCTTGTTGATCTTGTGAAAAGTCAATAATATCAACTAAGCATCCATACTTAGGAACGTTGAGATAACTATCAACATCGTACTGGCAAAGTACGAAACCATGATCATTTTTAAGTGATTCTTTGACCATATCAAGATAGCGAGGTTCGAAGATACGTAACCGCGTATACCCGCTTGGTAGAATAAATACCGGTAATGGAAAGATTGCACGTTTCATAAGGCTTACTACATCAGTTTAACTATGCATTACGTTACGTGCACCGCAGCAAATAAGATCAACGTTACTGATTATTACTTATCGCTATCCCCTTAGCCTATGTTTAACCACTGCCCTACGTTGCGTAATAATTCAACTGAGGCATACACACTTAATAAGCTCACTACAGGTGCTAACATTAAAGCTAATAATCCTAATTCGCTGCTCATTGCCTTAATCCTCAACTTTTACTGCATTGCTAGTTGCAACGAGTTGTGATGTATTTTCCGCAACTTTAGCTGATTGCTCACTATGCTGTGAAAGCAGTTCAGTTAACATTTTTTGCGAATCACTAAACAATGACTGTTTTAATTTGCTTTGTAATTCATCACTCGTACTTTCAATATAATGTGCAATGCTGTTTGATAGCGTTTGAGTGATATCTAATTGACCGTCATTTGCACTTGCTTGTGTAGAACCAACAACCAAAAGTGCTGCAACAGATAGTTTAATAATGCTTTTCATGATGGTATTCCCTATTGTGTTATTAAGTTAGTCGCTATTACTTAATCAAAGGTTGTGCCAACCACGAAATAAATTTTAACCAATTGTTTTTTATGCACTTTAAATCACATAAGTGCATAACCTTTTGATGATGTGAATTTTAAAACCATTCAAAGTGGTTAAAAATACTAAAATATAGTCAATAAATAAGCATTGAAAGTTTCAGCGTACACTTGTACACTCAAACCCATATTAATGTTTTACGATGAGTATGTGATGTCGGTTGAACCCGCTTATTCTAAAAAAGAAGAGCAACTTAATAGCTTGTCTCACGGCGCAGGCGTTGTATTTTCACTGTTTGTATTGTGGGAGCTTACCGGCAAGATACACACGATTGAAGCAACGGTCAGTGCAATTATTTATGGCGGTAGTTTATTGTTGCTGTTTTTATCATCTACGCTTTATCACAGCAGTAGCAGCATAGGTGCGCGGGCTTTTTATAAAAAATGTGACCACTGTGCTATTTATATTTTGATTGCAGGCACTTACACCCCTTTTTTAGTACTCTCATTAACCGGAATTTGGTCGATTTTAACGCTGGTATTTATATGGTCTTTAGCACTTGGCGGAGTGTGCTATAAATTAATGGTGAAAAAACAAAACAAAAAGGTGTCTTTATCAACATATTTATTAATGGGTTGGTTTGCAGTTGCAATTGTCTACCCGCTTTATTTAAATGTGCCAGTAAATGCACTATGGTGGTTACTCAGTGGAGGGATTTTGTATAGTCTCGGCACACTCTTTTATAGTGCTAAAAGTCGTCAATATAGCCACGCACTTTGGCATGTATTTGTGATTGCAGGCTGTGTTTGTCACTATATTGCAATCAGCCGCTATATTATTACGGTCGGTTAAATTTTTTAATTAGTCCCACTGAAATTGACGCATATTAACACGACCATTTTTAAAAATTACGCCTTCACTTTGCAGTAATTGATATTGCTTTTGGTACTGCGCTGTCCCTTCAGGAAAAGAAATTTTACCTTGGCTGTTGATTACTCTATGCCAAGGTATGCTTGAATCTTTTGGCATTAACTTTAATAACCGCCCTACTAGCCGAGCATTATTTAGCAATCCTGCCATTGCCGCTACTTGTCCATAACTGGCTACTTTTCCTGGCGGTATATTCGCCATCACAGTATAAATTTTGTCTTCTTTACTGGCTTGCATTTACGACCCTAAAAACGTTTTACTTAACTGCTTAAAATCTTGCCACACGGCTCTTGCCACGGGTCCATGATGAGTGGCATTTTGTCGGAATACTCTGATCTGTGCGCTAAACGTATTTTCTCTGTCTAGTATTTTAATTTGTTGTAATACACCACTTTCAAGTTCATTTTGACAATGCGCTAAACTCATCATTGCCCAGCCAGCTCCCGATAATAAAAACGATTTTAAAGTTGATATATCATCAATTTTCATCATGGTAGAGCCTTTTGAATACGATAAACGATCAGAGTCAAAACTCATATCACTTTCAAACATCGCTAAACAAGGAAAGTTCTGTAATTGTTGATAAGTTACTTTATCTGGCACTAATCCTGTCACACTAACAATACCAATATCGAGCTTGCCAATCGGTAAACTTTCTAAATCGCCTGTAGCATGAAACAAATCAAACCACGGACCAATCCCTAAGTCTGCTTGTCCTTTATTAACTTGCTCAAGAGAAACAAAGCGTTTTCCGCTGGTTACACTAAACTCGGTGCTGGTATGTTTAACAAAAGCATTGCAAATAATATCGTTATACAGTGCTTGGTGACATAACTGCTCATAACAAATTTTGTAATTTGCTTCATTACCAAGTGCAAGTTCACTGGCCAGTTGTGCTAAATGTGCCTGAGCATCTAATAATAATGCTGCTTCGCGATGATAAATACGACCCTTTTCAGTTAATTGCAATCGATAATGGCTACGATCTAATAATTCAAAACCAAGCTCAGCTTCAAGTTTCTTAATAGCTAACGTTAAAGCTGGTTGCGATTTATACAGTGCTAAAGCAGCTTGCGACAAGCTTTGAGTGCGAACAATGGCATCAAGCATTTTTAACTGCACTAAGTTCATAATGGTCCAACTTAAAATCATAAATTTTATTTATGATCTTTTTAAAATTTAATAATTTTTATTTTATATGTTCGCGGCGTATGCTGCACCTAATTTATGTTTTCATAGCCACGGAGAAGACCATGAAACTGTCGCCAGTTTTAATTATATCTACATTAATACTGAGTTTAGTCGCCTGTAAAGAATCAAATACCGACACTCACGTCGAACAAGCTATTCGTCCAGTAAAACTATTTGAAATTGATACTAACTCAGATCAGACAATACGCAGTTTTCCGGCAGAAGTAGTGGCAAATCAAGGCTCTTATTTGGCGTTTAGAGTTAACGGTGAGTTATTAGAGTTCCCGGCATTGGCGGGTCAACATGTTGAAAAAGATCAACTCCTTGCCAAGTTAGACCCTGAAGATTTTCAACTGCAATATGATGAGCGAAAAGCACGTTTTGAATTGGCGCACTCGCAACTTGAACGCGTACAAAAACTATTTAATAAATCAATTACCAGTCAATCCGAACTTGATCAGGCACTTGCCAATAAACAGGTAGCTGAGTCGGCATTAAAAATTGCAAAAACCAACTTAGATAATAGCGAATTACGTGCCCCTTTTAGCGGCACCGTTTCCAAAGTGTTTGTTAAAAACTTTGAAAATATCCAAGCAAAACAAAACATTCTTCGCTTAGAAACCCGTGATTTAATGGATGTGATCATTCAAGTACCCGAAAAACTAATCGCCCGTATTGATAAAGACATTGACTATCAGCCAAGCGTGGTTTTTGACGGTTTTCCAAATAAATCATATACCTTAATGATTAAAGAATTCGACACCCAAGCAGATCCAGCCACATTAACTTACAAGGTGGTATTTTCATTACCTGTGCCTAAGGATTTTAACCTGTTGGCAGGCATGACCGGCAGTGTAGATATTGATCTAAGTAAAGTTACTCACTCGCAATCACACTATATTTTACTCCCTGTTGAAGCGGTGTTCTCTGAACCAACACAGCCTACTAATAACAGCTATGTCTGGCTATACGATCCACAGACTGGCAAGGTGAAAAAGCAAGCTGTTGAAGTTGGCCAATTACATCGACGTGGTATTGAAGTGCTTGCTGGTTTAGAGCAAGGTCAAACTGTGGTCGCGGCTGGTGTTCACTACCTTAAAGAAGGCATGCAAGTACGTCCGTGGCAAAAAGAGCGAGGCTTATAAAATGAGCATTGCTGAACTTGCCATAAAACAAAAGGTCGTCAGTTGGATGTGCGCGCTATTACTATTAATCGGTGGCGTAGTATCTTATTTAGGACTTGGTCAGCTTGAGGACCCTGAATTTACAATAAAAAAAGCCATGGTGATCACCTTATATCCTGGCGCTTCACCACAACAGGTAGAAGATGAAGTTACTTTTCCGATTGAAAATGCAATTCAACAATTGCCGTATGTGGATTACGTAACCAGCATTTCATCTCCAGGGAAATCACAAATTACCGTTGAAATGAAAAGCAACTATCGCAAACAAGACTTACGACAAATTTGGGATGAGCTACGACGCAAGATTAACGATAACGCTTCATCACTGCCAAGTGGTGTATACCCAAGTACCATTTTAGATGATTTTGGCGACGTATACGGCGTAATGTATGCCGTCACTGGCGATGGTTACTCTTATGACGAACTAAAAAACTATGTTGATTACTTAAAGCGCGAACTGGTACTCGTTGACGGCGTAGGTAAAGTTACCGTCAGTGGTGAACAACAAGCACAGGTGATGGTTGAAATATCGACGCGTAAGCTGGCGCAGCTTGGTATTGCACCAACTAGAATTTATCAATTATTGCAATCACAAAATACCGTATCGAATGCAGGTAAAATACGCGTAGGCGATGAATCAATTAGACTGCACCCAACAGGCGAATTCAAAGACGTAAAAGAGCTCGAAAATCTACTGATCTCAAAACCAGGTGAAAATGAACTGATTTACCTCGGTGACGTTGCAACTGTGTTTCGTGAATACGCCGAAGTACCTAATAATGTAATCCGTTTTAACCAGCAGCAAGCCTTACTAGTTGGCGTATCGTTTAGCAGTGGTGTAAACGTTGTGGATATAGGCGATAACATTAAAGCGCATTTAGCATCGCTTGAATATCAACGCCCCCATGGCATGGAAATAAATACCGTTTATAACCAACCTGTTGAAGTCGAAAAATCAGTCAATGGCTTTATCATCAGCTTACTCGAAGCTGTCGCTATCGTTATTGTTGTCCTGCTTGTCTTTATGGGCTTTAAAAGTGGCGTACTGATCGGGGCAATTTTATTGCTGACCGTATTAGGTACATTCATTTTCATGAAACTGTTTGCGATTGATTTACAACGAATCTCTTTAGGTGCGCTGATCATTGCATTAGGAATGTTGGTTGATAATGCCATTGTAGTCACCGAAGGGATTTTAATAAACCTAAAGCGAGGGCAAACAAAGATAAAAGCAGCGGCTAATATAGTGGAGCAAACAAAGTGGCCTTTACTTGGCGCAACCGTGATTGCGATTACTGCATTTGCGCCAATTGGCTTAAGCTCTGACGCTAGTGGGGAATTTGCCGGCAGCTTATTTTGGGTATTATTTATCTCATTATTACTAAGCTGGATCACTGCCATCACCTTAACTCCTTTCTTTGCTGACTTAATGTTCAAAGAAACAGAGCTCAAGCAGCAAAGCCATGATGAAGATCCATATCAAGGTGTGATCTTTAATCTATATAAAAGTTTATTAAGCACCTCGATGCGTTTTCGTAAAACCACTTTATTGTTGATGGTCGTTTTATTAGCTAGCTCTGTTTTTGGCTTTAAGTTTATTAAACAAGCGTTTTTTCCAGCTTCTAACACGCCAATGTTTTACGTAGATTATTGGCATACCCAAGGGGCTGATATTCATGCCACTTTAGATGGCGTCGCCAAACTCGAAGCATTCTTACAAAAAGATGAGCTGGTCGAAGAAGTAACATCAACGATAGGACAAGGCGCACCACGGTTTATGTTGACCTACGCACCTGAAAAATCATACCCAGCTTATGGTCAATTAATTATCCGTGTAAAAGACCGCGAAGCAGTGGCGACGATGATTGCAAAAGTTCGCGACTATGAATACAACCATGTATTTGATGCCAAGCTTAAAATAAAACGTATGGAAATAGGCCCTTCTACTGATGCTAAAATAGAAGCGCGTTTTTCGGGGGCTGATCCAGTAGTGCTTCGCCAATTAGCTAAACAAGCAAAAGAAGTGCTAGCAAAAGATGCCGGTGCTTATAATATTCGTGATGATTGGCGTGAACGCTCAAAACTCATTCGCCCGCAACTTAACGAACAAAAAGCGCGGCGTCTGGGTATCGCTAAAACAGACTTGGACCAACTATTATTAACCAGTTTTTCCGGTAAAAAAGTCGGCATTTACAAAGATGGTACTCAACAGATCCCCATTATTGCTCGCTCACCGGCACAAGAGCGTCTTAATGTTGAAAGCCTCCGTGACCTACAAATATACAGCCCAGTATTAGGCGTATTCGTGCCAGTTACTCAAGTGGTGGATGAGTTTGTTGTACAGTGGGAAGACAGCCTAATAATGCGTCGCGATCGCAAACGTACTATTACAGTAATGGCCGATCATGACGTAATAGGCGATGAAACACCCGCTAAACTATTTTCAAGAGTCAGGCCAGGTATTGAAGCAATTAAACTCCCTAATGGCTATGAATTACAATGGGGCGGTGAGTTTGAATCATCAACAAAGGCAAAAAAAGCTATTTTTGGCTCGTTACCTTTGGGCTATTTAGCGATGTTTGCAGTCACTGTGTTGCTATTTAACTCAGTAAAAAAACCACTGGTTATTTGGGCCACAGTACCTTTAGCAATCATCGGTGTCAGCGCCGGCTTGCTAGTGATGAACGCCGCATTTAGTTTTATGGCGCTACTTGGGTTATTAAGCTTAAGCGGTATGTTGATTAAAAATGGCATTGTGTTGGTTGATCAGATCAACCTTGAGCTCAGTGAAGGCAAAGAGCCTTATCAAGCAGTATTTGATTCCGGTGTAAGCCGTGTGCGCCCCGTTGCGATGGCAGCAATCACCACCATTTTAGGAATGATCCCATTATTATTTGATGTGTTCTTCCAATCAATGGCGGTGACGATTATGTTTGGTTTAGGCTTTGCAACCGTGCTGACATTAATCGTAGTGCCGGTGCTCTATACCGTGCTATTTAAAATTGAGGTGCCAAAAGCAAAATAACTGAGGTTTAAATAAAACCAGGAGCACAATTTATGTTGTTCCTGGTTTTACAATTTGATCTTATTTTTTAAGGCTTAATGTGCCTGTGCGAGTGGTGCTATTTCTTCTTGCAGGTTTGGCGTTAATTTGGTCATTTTTAGAATCAAAACGGCCTTGTTTGACATGCTTAGCAAAATCACGCTTTTTATCGTTATCTTTGTAAGGCGTGCGTGCTTGTTTAGGCTTGCTGATATTCGCAGATTGTTTGTTCTCATCCACTGATAACTCCTCGGTTTTGCCCGAGTCGGCAATCGAGTTATTAATCTCAGCCATTTCTTGCTCAGTTAAATGGCGCCACTGGCCAACATTTAAGCCTTTTAACGTGACATTCATGATACGTACGCGTTTTAAGGTGACCACTTCATAGCCCAAGTACTCACACATACGACGAATTTGACGATTCAAACCTTGCGTTAATACAATAGTAAATTGTTGCGGTCCTGTTTGTGTAACTTTGCATTTTTTCGTGACTGTATCTAAAATTGGTAAACCACCTGCCATCTTATTCACAAACTGACGATTTAATGGCTTGTCGACTGTAACAACATACTCTTTTTCATGATTATTGCCTGCACGAAGGATTTTATTGACGATATCTCCTTCATTTGTCAGGAAAATCAACCCTTCTGATGGGCGATCTAAGCGACCAATTGGAAAAATACGATCTGGGTAGTTAACCGCTTTGACGATATTACTTTGAATTTTACGCTCAGTTGTACAGGTTATACCAACGGGTTTGTTGTAAGCGATGTACGCGCGTTTCGGCACTTTTTTCAGCGGCTTACCATCAATCAGTACCGTGTCAGACAATGCTACTTTGACACCCATTTCCGGTCGAATACCATTGACAGTAACACGACCATCTTCAATATATTTATCCGCTTCGCGTCGTGAACAAAAACCAGTGTCACTAATAAATTTATTTAATCGTTTTAAGTCTGTCATGGGCCAAATTCATATTAATTTTAAAGGCCGATATTGTATACCCAAACCACCTTAAGATGCGAGCTCAGTTGAATTTAAAAGCGATTTAGACAAGGCATAGATTGCAAACAATAGAAGCCACTTGTTAAAATTAATAACGCAGTATAAAGCGCCGTTAAACTAAAGTATCCCCAGAATTAGCCTTTATATATCAATGAACTAATAGTATTAAAAAATGTGGGAAGCGAGGGAACATTCATGGTGTTTTGTGATCTTATGAATCGCTTAAAAACAACAGAGCTAA